>DAOVZQ010000453.1 GCA_030635025.1 bacterium | reverse complement strand
CTCCCCCTGGAAGGCGTGGCCCTCATCCTTGCGGTCGATCCGCTGCTCGACATGTGCCGCACCGCCGTGAATATCTTCAGCGATTCCTGCGGCGCCGTGGTCATCGCCCGCCGCGAAGGCGAAACCGATCTCTACACCGACTCAATGGAGTGAGACATGACCGACGACTATCGTGACAACGATACCGACATCCCGCCCGCACCCGATCTGTACGGCGGCGACCACGACTCCCCCGTCCCGCCGCAGGCGCCCCCCGAAAATCTCCCCCCCTGGGAGGACCGGGCCAACTTCACATGGCTCGCGGGGTTCCTGAACACGATCCCCCGGGCCATGACCACGCCCGAACGATTCTATGCCAACCAGCCCGTCCGCCGCGGGCTTTGGGGACCGGTCAGCTTCGGGGTCCTGGTCATGGTGATCGCTTCGATGGCGGAGTGGACCTGGGCACGTGTATTTTCAGACTTCGACGACATGCTCTACAAACTGCTCGGCGAGGACTACGCAGCCTCGGGACCCGAAGATATGATCATGGGCCTGATCGAAAGCTTCGGTGTCCTGGCCAGTCCCTTGATCGGGTTGGCGATGGTCTTCCTCGTCGCCGGCGTCGTCCATCTCGGCGTGATGCTCATGGCGTCGAACGGCAACCGCGGCTTCGAGGCCACACTACGCGCCACGGCCTATGCCGAGGCCGCGTCCATCCTCACGCTCATCCCGATCTGCGGCAGTTCCGTGGGCGCCGTCTGGACACTGGTTCTCGCGGTGATCGGCGTGCGTGCGATGCACGGCATCGGCACGGGGCCGGCCCTGATCGCCGTGTTCGGCCCCCTGCTCCTGTGCTGTTGCGGATTCGGCGGACTGATCGCCCTGGCCGGGATCTTGTCCGCATGAAACTCATTCGTGAAAGGGACCCCCTGCCGCGTCTGCTGGCCTTCGTCTACGCCCCGCTGGCGTTCGTGGCCTGGTGGCTGATCGAGCACCAGATCATGGTTGAAGTGCCCCGCCTCTACTGTCCCCTGCTAGAGCATACCGGGATCGCGTGCCCCACGTGCGGCGGCACGCGCGCAGGTCTGGCTCTGGGACAACTCGATCTTGCCGGCGCCTTCGTCGAGAATCCCCTGATTGCAATCTTATTGTTGGTGCTGGGCATTTGGTTCGTCTATGCAGTGATCGCAACGATGTTGCCGCTGTTGCGCATGAACCTGAAAATCGGCAGAGGTGAGGGACGGGTGATTCGTCTGTTGGCGATGGTGTTGATCGTCGGCACCTGGATCTATGAGATCAAACGGCACATCTGACACGGTCGGTCATCCGCGAGTCCGTCGGAAGTCTGGTTCGGATACGTCACAACCAATCGTGTGCAGCCGTGTCCGGGCCATGGCATAGAACTCCCGCGCGGGCACACGCGCAAAGCCCAGTTTCACGTCGTCCAGCGTCTCCCCCATGATGAACTTCCAGTGATGCCTCAGCGTGGGAACACGGCCGCGGCTCTCGGTCTGGATCAGACGGCGGTGGCTGCTGCTCAGTGACGTCTGCGGCGTGTTGTTCTTGGCGGCGAACCAGATCAGATCGAGGATCTCTTCGCCCGAGACCAGCGGCGCGTCCGTACGTTCGCGCCAGAGTTCCTGGACGGTCTCGGCCAGGGCCAGGTCAACGCCCTTGCTGGTGAACCGCGCCAGGTGTTTGTCGTAGGTATCGATGGCGTCCATCAGGAAGGCGCCGAGCATGGCGTCGTAACCGTGTTCGGCTCCGATGCGGATCATGGCCAGGTCGTCGCACACACCTTCGCCGCGGCGCCGACGGAAATAGGCCTGGTCGTAACGGGGGAAGGCCCATTCCCGATCCTCGGTCTCAGGCATCACCACGCCGATGCGTTCCAGTTCACCCAAGGTTTCGTCGTCCCAGGGATCCCGGCCGGGATCGACGATACCCGTCATCCGAAAGAGCTGCCGATCGACGATGCGGATCTCGCCCCCGCCCAACACATAGGGATCGCCGGCGAAGTTGCGGCCGCGCCAGGCGACGGTCATGCGTCTGTGGGCCTCATCGTCCATGAAGCCGGCCAGGACCAGACCGCGCAGGAAATCGCGGGTATCGACTTCGACCCCACGCAGGAAATCGACGCCCATCAACGGGCCGTCGGCTGTTTCGAGGCTCATGACACGTGTATCCAGGTTGGACAGGACGTGATCCCGGACCGTCTCCACCAGACGTGAGCGACCCGCGCGCACCTCGTCGCCGCGCATGTCGGGCCAGGATTTTTCGAGTTCGGTCAGCACGCGATCGAAGGTGGCTTCGCGGAAGATCAAAGGGGAGCCGTATTCGTCGGTGAACCAGCCGTGACCGTTCTGGGCGCGGCCGACGACCGATTGGGGAAGCAGCAGGCGCAACACATCGGCGGGAGCATCGAAACGCTGGGACATGAGATAGGCGAAGTCGTCGTGGCAGAGCTTGTGGAAGAGGGTCTCGTTGCCGCGGATGGTCAGATAGTGCAGGGGACGACCGTTACGTTCCCTCCCCCGGCCGTCGTGGGCGTCACGTCGTCCGCTGCGTTTCCCGTCGCTGGACTTACCCGCCCGTCCGCCCAGGCGGTCGAGGATGTCCAGCACCCGTTCGGCGGCGCGGCGTGATTTGCGGAAGCGTCCCTTCTTACCCATGGCTGAATACTAGCGTCCTTTGCGTCGGGTCGACAGGACCATGTTGCGGCCGATACGCATAACCACGTTGCTCAGCCCAATTCCTTGATGACATGTCGCGCGATGACCAGACGCTGAATTTCGCTCGCCCCTTCGTAGATCCGCGTTACGCGTACATCGCGGTAATAGCGCTCTACGTCGTATTCCTTCACGTAGCCGTAACCGCCGTGGATCTGAACCGCTTCGTCGGCAACGAAACTCGCGGCCTCGGTCGCCAGCAGCTTGGCCATGGCCGCCT
>DAOVZQ010000272.1 GCA_030635025.1 bacterium | reverse complement strand
GGACGGCCGCGCCGCCGACAAGATCGCCATCGCCGAACAGCTGCCGGACAACAGCTGGGTCACGCGCCCCACGAGTCTCGGCGGCGCCGGCTTCGACGCCCAGTACTACGACGCGTTCACCGACCAGCTCCGCTCGGAGATCTTCGACGCCGCGGGCGGCGACCCGGAGATGTGGCGCGTGCGCAGCATCCTCCTGGGCAGCGGCGCGTACCTCGAGGGCGGCAGCGTGGTCAACTATCTCGAACTGCACGACGAGGCCTGGCCGGAGAATGGTGGACAGCGCATCTGCAAGTCCATCGACACGACCGCCCCCCACGACGACGTGTGGGCCAAGGGCCGCGTCAAGCTGGCGCAGGGGCTGGTGCTGACCTCGCCCGGGATCCCGGCGATCCTGCAGGGGACCGAATGGCTGGAAGACACCGACTTCGGCACCGATTCGGCCAACCGCATCGACTGGTCCAAGAAAACGACCTACGCGGGCGTCTTTGCCTACTTCCGTGACCTGATCGCGCTGCGCACGACCTCCCCGGCTTTGCGCGCCGACGCCGGTATCGATGCCTACCACCTGAACGAGAGCGCAAACGTACTGGCGTTCCAGCGCTGGGACCTCGACGGCACGGTTCATGTTGTGATAGCGAATTTCGGGAACGGCGACACCGCATCTTATCGGATTGGCCTGCCGCAAGACAGGATCTGGAACGAAGTAATCAACAGCCAGTCCGCCGTGTACGGCGGCAGCGGTTTTACTAATCCCGGCGATATCGTCGCAGAGGCCGTGCCCGCCGACGGGTTCGCCTGGTCCGCCGAGATCGCGGTGGCGCAGATGGGGCTGATCGTGCTTTCGCTCGACAACACAACGGCGGCGCCCGAGGCGACGCCGGAACCGAACGAACCCGCGCGGTTGTTGGGTGCGCATCCGAATCCGTTCAATCCCCGGGTGACGATCGAGTTCGAGATCATGAGGGCCGGGCCGGTGACGGTGTCGATTCATGATGCGCTGGGCCGGCAGGTGCGGACACTCGTGTCCGGGTATGTCGAGACCGGGATTCGGCGGGTTGTCTGGGACGGTCTGGATGATGATGGGAGCGGAGTTGCTTCCGGAGTTTATTTCTTAAGACTTGCAGCGGGTGAGATCGAGATTACTCGGAAGGTGGTTCTATTGCGGTAGCCATACTTCATCAAGGAACACAGGAAGGCGCCCTGTCATCAAGGGCGCCTTCCTCGTGTGAAGACCGACTCGGGGGAGTTCTTCTTACTGATCGATCAATTCGAATGTAACCGTCACTGAGGCGGGGATCGATAAATGTCCGGGAGCGAAAGGACCGCTCGTCCTTGTGTTGATGGAGCTAATACTTTGCATGGAGTTGCTCACATTCGGTCTCCGACGGACATCGCCTTCCTGGATTGACATCGGCTTGCCGATTCCGGCTCCCAGTTGTTGAGCCATCAGCTGTGCCTTTTCATGGGCTGCATCGAGTGCCATGAGCATGGCCTTGTCCCGGTGCTGTCTGAAGTCCGAAGTTGTGAATTCCAAACTCGTCACCCTGTTCACCCCGGCCTCCAGCACCGAGGATAGTATGTCTTCAAGCAGGTCGATGTTGTGAAGGGTCACAACAACCGAGTTCGTTACTCGATAACCGAGGAACTTGGTTTCTCTCGACTTGGATTCTACCGGGGCGATTCTGATGAAGTCTGTCCGAACCTGATCGGAATTGATTCCGAGCCGCTGGATTGCGTCGAGGGCCGTGCGTACGATCTGATCATTCTCCTGCTTGGAATGATCCAGGGCTTCGTCCATGGTCTCGATTGCAAAGCTAATGACGGCCCCATCGGGGGCGACACGGACTTCGCTGCGTCCTGTAACGGTAATTTCGCGAGTGGTCTCCGCCGCTGATCCGACAACGGGTAGCATTAGGATTGTGAAGACGAGAACTGATTTGATCAAGGTCATGACGCGCACCTCCTGAAAGACTCAAAGCCTCAGAATAACTTTAGTCGGCAAACAGATAGAAGGATGAGTGGTGTAGACGGACCAGATATTAAACATGCCAATCGAGTCGAGTTCCATACTCCCTCTTGGTAGCCCCTCATGTGCAAGTGTCATTGTCGGAAAGATGAATTCGGTAGGAGCCCAAGCCGATTATATTAAAGCAGCAATCATTTACTCGTCAGATTCCATACCGCCCCTTCACCAGTCTCTCCATACATCCCAGCACAAGCCTGCGAAACGGGATCTGAGCCGACAGCGCTGAACATTTCCTTCGCTCGCACTGCATCTCCACTCCGCCAAACCCCTAAAGCTTCAGCAAACGACTCCCAGTCCACATTAGCCCCGTCACTCCCCAACTCGAAAACCTCCACCGCTTCCTTCCGCCCCACGACCCGAATCGGTCCTAGCGCCCGGAAGTCAAACCCGTCGCCGGCCTGATCCCGCGTAACCTCACTGACCATCACATAGCTGCCGAACGCCTTGTTGGCACCTTCGAGACGTGAAGCCAGATTGGCCGCATCCCCCAGCACCGTATAATCGAAGCGCTGCTTCGATCCCATGTTTCCCACGATGACCACACCCGTATGCATCCCGATCCGGGCAAACATGTCCTTGCCGCTGCGCTCCCTGAATTCCGGCCGCCGCTCCGCCAGTTTCTGCTGACATCTCACCGCGGCCCGGCAGGCCCGTTCCGCATGATCCGGCTGATCCAAGGGTGCGTTCCAGAACGCGAGGATGGCGTCGCCCTCGTACTTGTCGAGGGTGCCGCCTTCTTCGAGGATGATGTCGGTCATGTCGGTCAGGTAGTCGTTCAGCAATGTGGTCAAGGCTTCGGGATCGAGCCCTTCGGACAACGACGTGAACCCCTCCAGGTCCGAGAACATGATCGTCAGTTCGCGCCGTTCGCCGCCGAGCTTCAGGGCGTCGGGATCGACCAGAACCTTCTCGATCACCGCGGGGCTCAGGTAGTGCTGGAACGCCGACTTGATGAACCGGCGCTGGCGTCCCTCGACCGCATAGTTGCGGACCAGGCCGCCGAAAATCGCGGCGGCCGCGGTGACTGTCCCCGGCAAGACCGGCGCCCACCAGCCGGTAGTGTAGGCAACCAGCCCTGATGCGGCGGGCAGGATCAGCAGTCCGATCGTCAACGGTACGGTATGCCTCGTTCCAGTGATCGCGGTCACGAGCAACCCGGCCAGCAACCCCATAAATGCCGTTCCGGCAATCACAAGCCACACCGGTGCGTCGCTCATGAATCCGTCCGACAGCAGGTTATCCAGGGCGGTGGCGTGGACCAGCACGCCGGGGCTCACGCGGCTGACCGGCGTCGGGCGAAGGTCCAACAAGCCCGGTGCGCTGAAGCCGAAGAGTACATACTTGTCGCGTAACGATTCGGGATCGATGGTCGGCTCGTCGCCTTCGAGAAGTCGCAGCTCGGACTGGATCAGGCTGGCCGCGGTCAAGGTGGTGAAGGCGTCCGTGCCGCCGCGATAGCGTAGGAGAGCGGTGCCGTCGGGGGAGAGTCGGGCGAGGTCGGGTAACGCGTCTAGTGTAGCGCCGTCGGTTCCCACAAGCCAGGCGCCTGCGCCCAGTGATGGGACCGGCGCCTCTTGTCCGGCGATGCGGGCGATCAGTCCCGCGCGTCGGAAGATTCCGTCGCCGTCGGGTTGGTCGCTCACGTTGGCTAGCAGCTCGGCTGCGTCACCGATTTCAGAAATGGGTTCGGTAACAGTGTCGGCGGGTAGTCGGTCGGGACCGATTTCCAGAAAACGCGCGCCCACGAACTTGCCGTTGCGGACGATCGCCTCGCCCAGGGTCTGATCGTCGTACACGCCGTAGACCGACGGTTCGGTATACAGCACATCGAACGCCACCGCGCGGGCGCCGCCGCGGGAGCAGAAGTCGAGGATCGGGCCGTAGACCTCGCGCGGCCACGGCCACGGCAGGCCCATGGTCTCGCTGGCCCAGTCCAGGCTGTGCTGGTCGAGCAATACGAGCACCACGTCGTCGGTGGCGGGTCCGGGTTCGGCGAACAACCGCACACGCCAGTCCCACGTCGTGCGTTCCCAGCCGTCGAGCGTGCCCGTGGACCAGAGCAGCAGCGACAATACCGTCGCAGCCGCTCCGATCAGCAGGCCATGTCGTCGTGCCGGTGTCACCTAGAGGCCGCCCAGTGCGTCGTTGAAGCGGGCCAGGCGCCTTGCGGGCGCCGAGGCCGTGGACGAACCGGAGACCAGTCCACGCACCTTGGCGAGTCGGTCGTTCGGCGAGGGGTGCGTGCGCTCGAAACCGTGTCCTTGCGGATCCCAGCGCTTGTCCATCTCTTCGAGCATCCCGACCAGCGCGCGCGGGTCGTAGCCGATGCCGTCGAGCATCTGCACGGCGGCCTCGTCGGCCCCGTGTTCCTGGGCGCGGGCATAGCCACTGTTGACCAGGGTCTTGGTGATGTCGTCGATGCCGCCGGCGAACTGCTCGGTCAGCTCCTTCACGTCCTCGCTGCCCAGGCTGCGGCCGGCTTCGACCGCGAGGGTGGTCAGCGCGCTGGTCAGACGACTCTTCTTGATAGCCTGCAGGCCGTCCTTGTTGGCGACGTGCCCGATCTCGTGGGCCAG
>DAOVZQ010000344.1 GCA_030635025.1 bacterium | reverse complement strand
GAGGCCATGTGGATGGTCTGGGCCCTGCGCTTCAGGCGGATTCCCTGATCGTGGCGGCGAAACGTTCCCGGTTCGAGGAGAGGTTTCGAGTTTGAAACTGTCCATCGTCATCGTTCACTACAACACCTGTGACGATCTCGCGCGGTGTCTCGAGTCGCTGCGCCGCTGTCCGCCCCGTTGCGACTACGGCGTAATCGTGGTGGACAACGCGTCGACCTCGGAGGGCCTCGCCGCCGTACGGGAGCGCTACACCGAAGTGCAGTGGCAACTCAACGAGGATAACGAAGGCTACTCGCGCGGCTGCAATACCGGTCTGGCCGCGCACGACTCGCAGTATGTCCTGCTTCTCAATCCGGACATCGTCATCCAGCCCGGCGCGATCGACATCCTGCTGGATGCGGCTGACCGCCACCCCAAGGCCGGCATCGTGGGGCCCCAACTGCTCAACGAGGACGGCTCGATCCAGGAATCCTGCCGCCGCTTCTACACGCTGGCCACGCTGCTCATGCGACGGACCTTTCTGGGGAAGATCTTCCCCAACTCGCGAGCGGTGTCGCGGCATCTGATGCACGATTTCGACCACCAGTCCCAGCGCACCGTGGACTGGGTCCTCGGCGGGTGTCTGCTGGTGCGGCGGGACGCCATCTCGCGCGTGGGCGCCATGGACGAGCGGTTCTTTCTCTACTTCGAGGACGTCGACTGGTGCTACCGCATGTGGCAGGCCGGCTACGAGGTGCTCTACATTCCCGACGCCCGTTTCGTCCATCGCCATCGTCGCCAGAGTACCGCCGGCGTCAGGGACAAGAGCTTCTGGCTGCACCTGGGCAGCCTGATATCGTTCTACGAGAAATGGGGAATTCTCGTCTATCTCCTCAAGCGTTGGCGTGATCCCCTGAACACAGGACTGTTCTGGCTAATGGACCTGGTCGCGCTCAATACGGCGTTCCTGGGCGCCTATGGGCTGCGCGCCGCGGCCACACCCTGGTTCGACGACGCCCTGTTTCCCCTGGATGAGTATCGTCCCCTGCATCTGTTCGCGAACCTCCTGATGACGGTCGTCTTCGTATTCCTGGGTCGTTACCGATCCGGAGAACTACGCCGGCCCGTTCGCCTCACATCGCGTCTGCAGCAGTTGGCGTCGGTGTCGTTGTTGTTGCTGGCCAGCACGTATCTCAGTCACCAATCGGTCTACAGCCGTGCCGTGCTTCTGCTTTTCATCCCGCTCTTTACGATTACGGCCACCGTGGGGGAGACGCTCTTCCGGAGTTTGCGCGCGAGCATGGAGCAGGGATACCTCTCCCTGGAACGGACATTGCTTGTGGGAGCGCCCGGTGAGATCGCGGCCTGGCTGGCCTCGGCCGGCGACCTGCGGGAGCTGGGCCTGGATCCCGTGGGGTATCTGACGTCCAGGACCGGCGACGGAACCGAGTCGCTGACCCAGGGCGATATCCCCTGTCTCGGCGACGCCGGGCGTCTGACAACCGTCGTCCAGCGCTACCGCATCGCTCAGGTCGTATTCTGGCAATGGCCGGACGGTGGCCTGAAGGAATTGCGAAACCTGGCGTGGTTGCGGAGCCGGCGCATTCGCCTGCGCTGGCGTGTGGACGAGGCGTCCCTGCTGAGGGAGGGCGCTCGATCCGATCCTTTCGGCGCCGACATCAGTGCCGTATTGGATCCCGGTTCCGTGAATCCGCTCGGATCGGCGCTGAGCAGACTCGGCGGACTGCTGGCGGGACTCGTGTTGAGCCTACTCACATGTCTTCCATTCCTGCTCTCGCATCTGGGACCGGGTTGGACCCGACGCGTTACGCGCGTCCATCCGGAAGGAGCACCGGAAACGTCCTGGGACCTGCCCCTGGTTCGGGGCCGCGACGGACGTCCACGTGGCCTGATCTGGCAGGCACCGCTATGCTGGGCCCTCTGTCGTGGACGTTTGGCCTGGCGCGGCGCCCCCCTGACCGCGTCGGCCCGTGACGACGAGGCCCGTATGCATACGGCGTCCTTGCGCGACTTATGGAAACTGGAGCTGCCCGAAGGCGGCATGACGGGACTCTGGGCCGGAAACGGCCTGGGCGAAAAGATGATGAACCTGTGGCTCGACCCGGCCGGCATCGTAAGATCCGGCAGGAGAGCCAACGAGGAGGATTCCCTTTGATTCGTAACGGCAATATTTCGACTCGGACCCGGCTCGCACTCGTCTGTGCCCTGATCTTGACGGCGACCGTCGCCCAGGCTCAGAGCGTCGCCATAGACATGCTGGTCAGTACTCAGGAATGCGCTTCGTTGCTGTATCATGACGGCCGACTGTACGGAGGATTATCCGACGGCGGAATCCTGGTATGGGACGCGGCCGGCGATGGGGATTACGAACGCTGGACCACGCTGGAAGGTCTGAGCAGTAATCGGATCACCGACCTGGGACGTTTCGGCGACGTGCTCTGGGCGGCCACCGACGGCGGCGGCCTCACCCGCATCGACCTCGGCGGCGCACGCCCGGACTTTCAGCTGTTCACCAACATCGGCGACGACCTGTCCGTCTCCGTCTTGGCCGTGAGCGAGTTGGCGGGGATCGAGCGCGTCTACTTCGGTCTGACCAACGGCGGCGTCGGTGTGATCAGCGACGGATTGGCCGGGAATATATTCACCAGCGACGGAACCCAGGGCGGCCTGGTCAACGACCGTATCCGCGACATGGTCATCGTCGACGGCGATGTCTGGATCGCCACCGACGAAGGCGTGTCCCGTCTGCGCGACAACGCGTTCGCCGACATGAGTACGGGGATCGGCCATTCGAACGTGACCTGTCTGCTCGCCGATTCCGAGTTCGGCTTGCTGGCCGGAAACGTCGATGGTGTCTGGCAGTGGAACGATATGACCGAAACGTGGACGGACTTCGGGGGCATCGGCGTGTCGGTCATGTCCATGGTGGTTCAGGACGGGATCATGTGGGCGTTGAGAGCCGGAACGGGCGACGCCAATCGACTTTTCCACTGGAACGGTTCGGCTTGGGTCACACAGCTTCTTCCCGAGGCGGGTGCGGTGGTTGTCGCCGGTGGGGATCGACTTCGTGTGGCCGGATCTCGTCGCCCCATCGAAGTCAACTACAAGGCCCTGCAGGCCTGGACGGCCGATTTCGACGGCGCGAACTGGACCCAATGGAACACTGACGAGCTTCTCTTCACTTCGATCGACGGCGTGTCCGTAGCGCCCGATGGGGACATCTGGATGGGCTCGCGCGCAGGAGCCGGGTTCGCGAGCTACAACGATGGTGTTTGGCGGCAGATCACCGATCTGGCCTCCGCCGCTGAGGACTCGGTCGGCCTGTTCAACGTCGATGGCGGTTTCCTGGACGTCCACGCGACTTCCGACGGTGAAATCTGGATGACCCAGTTCGCCGCAGGCGGCGTCATCCGCTACAGACCCGACGAGCCCGACTGCGACCACCTTAACCGCGACAACTCCGAATTGTCTTCGAAACGGATCATCCGCATCACCCATCACCCCGAGGGCCCGGTCTTCCTGATGAGCGACCGGTCCGGCGTCGATGTGATTCTCGATACCGACCAGTGGCGCGATCCGGACGTCTGGATGCACCTGCCCACCGACAATACGGGCCTGGGCAGCAACAAGGTGAGCGACGCCCTGTTGGGAGATACGCCTGACCGGATCTGGTTCATCGTCGCGGACGTGGGCCTCGTACTCTGGGACATTAACGGAGACGGCGCCGCCGGAGACCCGCTAACGTGGAGCGATACCTCCGACGATAAATGGTCGTCCCCCCTGACCGCCATCAGCAGCACGGCATTCGACTTGACCGGCGCCAAGGCCGTGGCGGTCGCCGACGACGGCACCCTCTGGGTCGGAGGCGGCGGGGGCGTGATCCACTTCCGCTTCGACGGATACAAGGACATCGACGGGGACGACGTATCCGACGACCTGGACGTCACCCTCCTGCACTCGATTCGCGAGAAG
>DAOVZQ010000301.1 GCA_030635025.1 bacterium | reverse complement strand
CGCGAGCCACTTGTCCAGGACGCTCTTGAGAAATCTCCACTCGCTGCCCACCTTTTTGGCGGGAATCTTCTTTTCCTTTGCCAGGCGACAGACCGTCTTGACGTGCATCTTCAGATATTCGGCCGCCTCGACCGAGGTCATGACCTGGCTAGTGTCCCGTTCGCCACCGATGTAGATGGTGCCGTATTCCTTGGTGTCGTTCATGCTGTCGGGCTCCTTGTACAGGTTGAATCGCTTCACCGGGGTGAAAAGCAACTCCCGTGCCTTCGAGCTAAAACCATGACGATACCTTAAATACGGCCATGAATGGGCCAAATTGGGTATTGGAGGGTATTACGGGACACGATACGCCAGCGGCGGGTCGTCTGGGGACGCCTGCACCGTTGCAATCCGCAACCGGGTGCGGGGATTATGAGCGTTGCCGGGCTCCGGATCGCAGGAACAGAAGCACTTCGTTGTGGAGGGAATCGGCGCCGTGGGCCTTCAGGATCATGTGTCCGCCGACCGGGTAGAGCCGGAAGCGCGAGGCCTTGTTGCGCGACTTCTTTTGCATATGGCGCAGGGACGCGGCGTCGATGCGGTCGTCGTCCTGGCAATGGGCTGCGTAGACCGGCTGCTTCAGCTTGCCCGCCTGTCCCTTGGCCTTCTCCATGGCGGCGAAGACCTCGAGATTCCAGCCGACCTTCTTGCGGAACATGGGCAGACGGTGCAGCCGCAGCCCGATCATCAGCCGGGCCCAGAACGAAACCTTGGGAATCAGAGCGGGCGACAGCAGCGACAGGGTCGCCGGCTGCTCCTCGCGCGTCAGGATCATCGCCAGGGCCGCACCGAAACTGAAACCGACCACATGAACGCGGCGGCAGGTCTTGGCCAGAATCCGATAGCGCAACAACACCTCGTTGTAGCAGCTCTTCCACTTGATCGAGGGCAGACCCTCGTCGCCGGTGCCGTGGCCCGGCAGCAGCATGTTGTGGATGTGATAGCCGCTCTGATAGAGATGATCGGCGAGTCCGGACAGATCGGAGGGGTTGCCCGTGGAGCCGTGGATCAACAGAACGCCCTCATCGGCCGCTCCCGCGACACGAATCTGGGATCTTTGGTCGGGAACGACCTCGGACACGGCTTCTACCTCGGCCTGCAGCCGGGAATGGGCGCGCAGGGTCGCCGCGCGATGCCGGACGTTGTCGGGTGAGACGGCTTCCTGCTCCAGCTCCCAGGCGGTAAGCGCCAACTGAGTGAGAAGATGAGGATCGCGCCGTTTGGGGTCCCGGGATTCTGCCAAGGTCATTCTCCGTCCGTAACGGCGTCAATTGCGCCGTGCGTTATCGTATCGAGAGCGTCTGGGCGGTCGGCGATCAGGTCGGGCCAGTCTTCCTGGTCCATTTCGCCCAGCACCGCATGGTCGGGATACTTACCCGACAGCACGAAAGCCGTGCACATGCCCATCTTCTTGGCGGTGATCAGATCGCTCAAGGGGTCATCGCTGATAAATAAGGCCTGCTCGGCCCTCCCGCCAAGTTTTTCCAGCGCGAGACGGTAGATCCGCTCGTGGGGCTTGCCGATAACGACCGGCTCGCGATGGGCGGCGCGCGTCAGGCCGTCACAGTAGAATCCCGGCCCGAAACGCCGCTCGCCGTGACCGTCCAGGTAGAACAGGTTGCGGTGCAGGGCGACCAGTTCGGCGCCGTGATCGACCAGCGACGGCAGGGCCCGATCCAGGTCGGCCACGGTCAGGTCGGCGTTGAGGCCCACGACCACCGCGTCACACTTGCCGCGCTCGACCAGCTCGAATCCGGCTTCGCGCCACCAGTCCGCCAGGCCCGGAGCGCCCAGCCAGAGTATACGAGTCTTGTCCCAGCCCCGCAGCAGGTGCGCTCCCGCCGCGACGGACGTCACCATATCTTCGGTCGTCACGTCGAAACCCGCGCCGCGCAGGGCCTCTGCGAGACCTTCGGGCGTGTGGGTCGTGTTGTTGCTGACCAGGATGCGATCGTACCCTGCATCGGGCAGACCGTTGTACCAGTCCACCGAACCGGGTACCGGCTCGTAGCGCTTGTCGCGCACCAGCACGCCTTCGATGTCGATCAGGTAGTGGCGGATGTCGCGGGTTGGGCTCAAGATCCCATCATCTCCTCGAAAATCGCGTCGAAACGCGGGGCTAACCGGGTCCAGCAATAGGCGTCGCAGTCGAGGGGTAGCGAACAGACGTGTCCGCAGGAGTCGCCGCTCAGCAGGTCGTCCAGCAATACCACCAGTTCGTCTTCCTGGGAATAGAAATGCCGGCCGCGGCACCGTTTGCCGTAGAGGTCGGGGTAGGCCTGTTCGCGCGGCAGCACCGGGTAGGCGCCGGCGTGAACGGCCTCGGCGACGGCGATGCCGAAGTACTCCTGGGCCGCGCAGCTGACCACGATATCCGACGTCTCCAGATAACGGTCGTAGTCCTCGCGGGTCTCGGCGAAACCATAGGCGTCGATGCGGTCCGGCAACCGCTCGCGCAGTTCGGCGAAGACATCCACGTTCTGTCGCGGTTCGCCCAGCAGCCGCAGACGGAAAGGGCGTCCCGCATCGGCCAGCCGCAGGATCGCGCGGGTGAACATTTCGGGCCGCTTGTCGAATTCCCAGCGATGATTCCAGAGGATGACGGGTTCACTGCCGTTGCGGGGCCAGCCGGGGCCGGCGTCGGGATCGCAGGCGCCGCCCAGGTAGGGCGCAAAGGCGTCCTCGGGATGGGGCGCGCGCTGCAGACCGACCGGCATCACGCCCGAACGCGCCTCGAGCCGCCCGCGCACGTCGCGAGGCACGGCTTCGGGCATGCGGCCCAGGTACTCGGGCAGGGCGTCCAGAAAGAGGTCGCGGTGGAAGTCGGAATTGAAGAGCACGCGGTCGGACGCCAGGCCGCTGAGAATATTCGTGAACCCGAAGTGGAAATCAAAGTCCTCGTCGGGCGAGAGCGGATACGTCAGCTGGTTTTCGTGCATGTAGAGCAACAGGGGCGCGCGCATGAGGCGTGGCGGCAGCAGGCCGCGCAGGTCGGCCACGTTTAGATAATCGGTGGCCATGATCAGGTCGGCTTCGATCCCGTCGGCGGCGATTTGATCCGCGAACCACACCGCCGCGCCGCGCATACGCCACTTCCAGAAACGGGCCGGCAAGGTCAGAGCGACGAAGTCATGAGTGGAATGAGCGGCGAGTCCCTTGCGGAACGCGCGATGTGAGCCGCCATCGTAGGGTTCTACAAAAAGTATGCGCAAGAAGAACGCCTTTCGAGACCAGATTGAAAACCTCCGCCAGATTGCGTATAATATGACGGACTTCATAATCCCGCCATCTAGTAGTGTAAGAGTCGCCCCAAGCCCCCATCAGCGAGGTTAAGTCCATGAAACGCACGGCGATGCCGACTGTCATCCTCCTATTGGCCCTCTCGACCATCCTGGCCACAAGCGCCCTCGCGGACAGCTTGGCCGGGTATATCCCTGGTCGTCTGGTCCTAGAATTCACACCCGGCTTCACGCCGACGGTCGATAAGGCCGCCGATGGACTCGTCATCAACGATGCGGGTCTTCAGGAACTCAGCACACGTTTCGGCGGCAAAGATCTGGAACAGCTCTTCCCCAATCTGAAGCATCCGAACAAGTCTGGAGCCGCGGAACTGCAGCGACAGTGGGTCGTGGTGCTGGACGAGCGCACGAACCTGGACGAGGCCCTGTCCGCCTATGCCGCCCTCGACGGCGTGAGCAAGGTATGGAAGGACGAGATGCACTACACGAGCATCGCCGTCCCCAACGACCCCAGTCTGGTCCAGCAGTGGTACCTGCGCAACACGACCTACGGCGACAAGGACATCCGCTGGCTGGGCGGCTGGGCCGAGGCTCAGGGTGACAGCAACATCATCATCGCCATCATCGACTCGGGTGTGGACTGGCAGCACCCGGATCTGGGCGGCACCAACGCCGACTTCACCGACGGCGCCATCTGGATCAACTGGACCGAATACTTCGGCACACCCGGATCCGACGACGACGGCAACGGCCGGATCGACGACATCCGCGGCTGGGACTTCGTATCCTTCGCGACGGACCCCTGGCCCGGTGAGGACGGCTCCTTCGCCGACAACGACCCCATGGACTTCGGCGGACACGGCACCGGTTGCGCCGGCAGCGCGGCGGCCATCACAAACAACGGCATCGGTATCTCGGGCACCGCGGGCGGTTGTAAAATCATGGCCGTGCGGGCGGGCTGGCTGCTGAACGACGGCGGCACCCCCGGAGGCGTGGTCG
>DAOVZQ010000286.1 GCA_030635025.1 bacterium | reverse complement strand
TTGTCGCAACCCAACGTCATGGCGAAGACTCGGCGGGGAGCGCTCACAGCGGATCGTCCCCGTCGGCCGCCTCGAGGGCGTCGAGCACGTCGGGCTTCATCAAGACCTCGCGGGCCTTGCTCCCGATGAAGGGACCGACCACACCGTCGTTCTCCAACAGATCCATGAGACGCCCCGCGCGCGCGTACCCGACCTGCAGCTTGCGCTGAAGCATGGAGGTTGATCCGTGTTGCGACAGGACGACAATCTCGCGCGCCCGCTCGTACAGAGGGTCGGCCTCAAGCTGCATGCCGGGGACTTCGCTTCGCTCCTCCGCCATCGTTATGTGTCGCGTCGCGTCCGAATACGCCTTCCAGTGAGATGCGATGGCCTCGCACTCGACCACGTCCAGGAACGCTCCATGCAGACGCATGGGTTGGGCGCGACCGGGCTGCAGGTAAAGCATATCCCCCTTGCCCAGGAGCTTTTCGGCACCGTTGGAATCCAGGATGGTGCGCGAGTCGTTCTTCTGGATCACGCGGAAGGCTATACGACAGGGAACGTTTGCCTTGATGACGCCGGTCAGCACATCGACGCTCGGCCGCTGGGTGGCCAGCACAAGATGGATACCCACGGCTCGGGCCTTCTGGGCCAGGCGGGTAATGGGCAACTCGATCTCCTGACCGAGTTGGATCATCAGGTCGGCCAGCTCGTCCACGATGCATACGTAGTACGGCATGGGCTCGGTGACCAGTTCGCCGTCCTCGCCCACCACCAGGCCGGCCAAGATCTTTTCGTTGTACCCCTCGATGTTCCTCACGCTGTGGCGCGACAGACGCCGGTAGCGGTGATCCATCTGCGCTTCCATCCACTTCAGCGAACGCAGCGCTTCCTTGGGATCGGTCACCACGGGAGTCAGAAGGTGCGGGACGTCGTTGTAGACGTTGAGCTCCAGCATCTTGGGATCGATCAGCAGCAGGCGCACCACCGACGGATCACATCGAAGCAACAGGGAACAGATCATGGCGTTGATACAGACGCTTTTTCCGCTGCCCGTCGATCCGGCCACCAGAAGGTGCGGCTGTTCAGCGAGATCGATCGACACGGGGTCGCCGAAAACGTCGCGCCCCAGAACAACGCTCAGGGGCTTGTGCAGACTATCCTCGGCGAGCGCGAACACCTCCTTCATGGAGACGATCTCCTGCTTCGGATTCGGGATCTCGATTCCCACCGCCGCCTTGCCGGGAATGGGCGCTTCCATGCGGATCGACCGGGCCTTCATGGCCAGGGCCAGATCGTCGGAGCGCTGAACGATGGCGTTGACCTTGATGCCCGAAGCCGGCTGGTATTCGAAGGTCGTCACGACGGGACCGGGTCGCACATCCGCAACCGACCCTTCGACACCGAAAGATCGTAAAGTCGTTTCCAGCAGATCGGCCGATGCATGCAGCACATCTGCGGTAACCTGTTGGACGCGGGCCGGAGGTTCGTGAAGCAATGAGAGATCAGGTAGCGGGATGGTCGTACCGGGATCGACCAGACCGCCGTCGGCTTCCTCAAACGCACCGTCTTCAGTGGCCACCGCCCTGGTCGCCGTGCTGACAGACCCGCCGCCACGTGTACGCCGCGTCACTGGCGCGGGCCCTGTATCTTCCGGGGCACCAGGTGTGACTGTCCTGTCTTCAGGAAGAGCATTTCCATTCTGCTCCTGCATATGTACGGTCCGCGGTAATGCGACAGGCTCAGACTCGACCGGCCGGGGTCTGCCAACGACCGGTTTTGCAGGGTGTGATTCGCGTCTGCCGGTCCGCCAGCTTGCCATGTCCTGGCCAGCCCCGCTCCAAAGACCCCAAACACCGCGGACGGCCCTGATGGGCAGCAACAACAGGAACCAGAAGCCACGTCCCAAAGCAGCAAACCCGGCACCCACTCCCGTGGCGACGGGCGCCAGCCGATCCAACACGGATCCGAGCCAGGGCCGAGCCAGGAGGAGAATCGCCGTGAGTACGAAAAATGTCAGAAATATGAAACCGCCCCAGCGTCCGAAAAGGGCGTGAAAACCGAGGGCCAGATAGGATCCGGCTGCTCCACCCCAGCGGGCGGCTTCCCCTTCGGCAAGCGGCCAATGGGGTTGGGCCAACCAGGCCGTCGTTGCGAGCCACAGCGGCATCAGCCGACCGCCCAGGGGCAAAATCGACGCCGTGCCGATTGAGACCAGAAGCACTCCGCGCCAGAGAAACCACAGGGGGACGGCCCAGCACCACAAGGCGCCGAATACGGCCCGACACGAGAAGGCGAGGGCGGAACCGACCGGACCGCCGGGATGGTCGGGCCTGAACAATTCAGGGGCCGGCCCGCCGGACAGGACATCACCCCAATGGGGTCCCATACCGGTCAGGGCCAGGGCCGTATAGAGCCCCAACACCAGATGGAGCAGACCGCCGAAACGCGGCGATTGCCACCAACCGCTTCCAGATTTCTTTTTCTTAGGCTTCTTCCGCGATGACACGAGCTTCGATCGCCTCCTTGAGTCCTTCCATCTCTCGATCCAGGAATTTTGTGGTCGCCTGTCCCTTGCGGAACGTCTCGTTCTGCAGGACTTCCAGATGGAAGGGGATCGACGTGGGCACGCCTTCGATGACGCACTCCTCCAGCGCCCTCTTCATCCTGACAAGGGCTTCTTCCCGGTCCCGTCCGTGGGTAATGATCTTGGCCAGCAGCGAATCGTAGTAGGGCGGGACGTTGTATTCGGAATAGACATGGCTATCCACGCGGACGCCGGGTCCCCCGGGTGCGTGAAAGAAGAAGATGCGCCCCGGGCAGGGCATGAAGTCCCGTGAGGGATTCTCGGCATTGATCCGACATTCTATGGAGTGGCCCTGAATGACCACATCGTCCTGCTTGAAGTCCAGAGGCTCACCGGCCGCCACCGCGATCTGATACTTGAGCAGATCGATACCGGTGACCATCTCGGTGACCGGGTGCTCGACCTGTATGCGGGTATTCATCTCCATGAAGTAGAAAGAGCCGTCCTCATCCAGCAGGAACTCGACCGTGCCGGCCGAATCATAGCCCACGGTCTTGGCCAACTTGGTGGCAGCCTCGCCCATTTCACGCCTCAGCTCGGGTGAAACGGCCGGCGATGGCGCCTCCTCGATCAGTTTCTGGAGCCTGCGCTGCACCGAGCAATCGCGCTCGCCCAGGTAGACCGCGTTGCCGTGCTTGTCCCCCAGAAGCTGGATCTCCACGTGCCTCGGGTTCTCCAGGAACTTTTCCACGTAAACGCCGTCGTTTCCAAAAGATGCGCCGGCCTCGGACCGAGCCGTCACATAGCCGACACGGAGCTCCTTGACATCATGGGCGACACGAAGTCCCTTACCGCCGCCGCCGGCGGTGGCCTTGATTATGACCGGATAGCCGATCTCCGTGGCGAAGGCCTCGGCCTCCTCTACGGTGTCGATCAGACCGGGACTTCCGGGGACCGTGGGAACACCGGCCTCGTGCGCCGTCTTACGGGCGACGGCCTTGTCGCCCATACGACTGATGACATCCCCCGGTGGGCCGATCCAGGTGAAGGAGGCCTCGGTGCAGATATCTGCGAATTCGGCGTTTTCCGCCAGAAAACCGTAACCGGGATGGATCGCCTCAGCGCCGGTGATCTCCGCGGCGGCGATGATGTTCGGGATGTTCAGATAGCTCTCGCTACTCTGCTTCCCCCCTACACACACCGATTCGTCGGCGTATTTCACGTGCAGGGATTCGGTATCCGGAGTGGAATGGACGGCCACACAGGCAATGCCCATTTCCCGACAGGCCCGCATGATGCGCAGAGCGATTTCACCACGATTGGCTATGAGGATCTTCTTGAACATCAATATCTCCCATGTCTCGACACGCCAGGACGAATCCGGGTCAAGGGGTCATTGTCCGGCTTGAAGACTCAAATGGCAAGTCCCATCCACGGATAAGAGCGACGCGCCCCCCGGGCGGAGAGCGCGTCTGAATCCCTTGGTCGTGGTCTCAGGAAGGGTCCACGAGGAAGAGAACCGCTTCGGCCTCGATCGGATTGGCGTTCTCGACCATGATCTCCTTGATCACGCCGCCGAACTCGGCCTCGATCTCGTTCATGACTTTCATGGCTTCCACGATGCACAGGGTGTCCCCCTGTTTCACACGATCGCCGATGTCCACGAAATCCGGCGACTCGGGCGAAGGCGCCAGATAGAAGGTGCCCACGATGGGTGAGCGGATTTCCTTCCACTTTGCGCGCTCGGGGTTTTCCGCTTTCGCGGGCGCTGCGTCCGCCACAGGCATCACGGATGCCGCCGCAACGGGAATGCTCGCGGCGGCCACGGTCGCGGGAACCGCCGAATGCTTCTGGATGCGGATGGTCGTATCGTCGCTGGAAATTTCCAGCTCGTCGATGAGGCTCTCCTCGACCAGCTTTACGAGTTCGCGAACCTTGTTGAGATCCATGTTT
>DAOVZQ010000042.1 GCA_030635025.1 bacterium | reverse complement strand
GGCAACGCCCTGGGGGTGCCCTGCCTAGGCGGAGACGCCTACTTCCACCCCAGCTTCGACGACAATTGTCTGGTCAATGTGGTGGCCATGGGCCTGGTGCCCGCCGACCACATCACCCATTCGGCCGTGCCGCCCGAGGCCAAGGACGAACCCTACGATCTGGTGCTCGTCGGCAAGCCTACCGACTGGAGTGGTATGGGCGGCGCAGCCTTCGCGTCGGCCACTCTCGACGCCGCCGCCGCTACCGAGAACAAGGGCAGCGTGCAGGTGCCCGACCCCTTCCTCAAACGTGTGTTGACCGTGGCCAACCGCGAGGTGCTGCGCCTGGCCCGCGAGGCTGGACTGGTCGTGGGCTTCAAGGATCTGGGCGCCGGCGGCGTGAGCTGCGTGACCAGTGAATTGGCCGACGCCGGCGGCTTCGGCTGCGACGTGGACCTGGCCCACGTGCACACCGCCGACGACGATATTCCCGCGAGGGTCGTGGCCTGTTCCGAAACACAGGAACGCTACTGCTTGGCCGTGCCCGCCCGCTTCACCGACGAGGTGCTACGCGTCTACAACGAGGAATTCGCCCTGCCGACCCTTTACGAGGGCGCCTGTGCCAGCAGGATCGGAGCCGTCACCACAGACGGCGTCTACCGCCTTCGCCATGGGGATCGCATCCTGAGCGAGTCTCCCGTGGAAACCGTGACCTGCGGCGTGAGCTACACTCGTGAGGAGGCTCCCGCGCCCGATCCCGTTCCCGAGGGGCCCAAGGCCGACGAAGGCCCCGGCTCGGAGATCACCGCCGAATGGATCAGTCTCATGGGCCATGTGAACGTGGCCTCGCGCGAGCATCTCTACCGCCATTACGATCCCGAGGTGCGCGGCTGCACCGTTCTGCGTCCCGGCGAGGCCGACGCGGGCGTGGTCGCGCCCGTGCCCGGCAGCGATCTGGGCGTGGCGCTGACCGCCGACGGCAATCCGCTCTTTGGCCTGGCCGACCCGTATCAAGCGGGTGCCCGGGCCGTGGTCGAATCGGCGCGCAACGTGGCCTGCGTGGGCGGGCGTCCCGCTTGCGTGACCGACTGTCTCAACTTCGGAAATCCCGAAGTCCCCGAGGTCTTCCGTCAGTTCCGCGAGGCTGTGCGCGGCGTGGGCGACGCCTGTCGCGCGATCACCCTGCACGCCCAAGGCGACGAGCCGTTGCCGGTCGTCTCCGGAAACGTGTCGTTCTATAATCAGAGCGCGGCGGGCAACACGGTGGCGCCTTCGCCGATCGTGGCCTGCGTCGGCAACGTGGCCGACATCTCCCATTGCCGCAGCCTTCACTTCAAGGCCGCGGGCGATTTTCTCTACCTGATCGGCTTGCCCGACGACGGCATGGGGGCATCGCTGGCCCGTTTCGCCGACCTGGCCGTGGGCAACGACCGTCTGCCCGAACTCGACATGGACAAGGCGCGCGCCGAAATCGACGTGGTTTGCACTTTGGTGGAGGAGGGGCTGGTCAAGGCCGCTCACGACGTGAGCGATGGCGGATTGGCGGTCTGCGTGGCCGAGATGGCGCTGGGACTCGAAGGACAGTCGCTCCTGGGCGCCACTCTGGCCATCCCGGGGGACTGCGCCGCACTGACCATCAGGGAGTTCCTGTTCAATGAGCGTGGCGGCTTCGTGATCGAAGTGGACGAATCCAACCGTGACCGTGTCGAGCGCCTTTTGGCCGAAAAGGGCGTGGGTTGGGGATTGGTCGGCCGGGTGAGCGATCATCAGACTATCATCTTGCGCGACCTCGCCGGCGAGATCGTCTGCGACGTGGCCCTCGACGAGTTGGAACTGTCCTGGCGCGAGGGCCTGACCCGTCTGATGGCGACGCGCGACCTGCCCGATCCCGCCGATCGCCGCCTGCCGGTGCTGGAGGTGGTCGCCGAGGCGCCTCGCCCCGTCAACACACTGAAGGGCGCCGCCCCTCGCGTGGCGGTGCTGCAGATGCCGGGCATGAACTGCGAGGACGAGTCGGCGAGGGCCCTGGCCGCAGCGGGCGCATCCCCGGAGATTTTCCGTTGGACCCGGCCGGCCGATGAATTGTCCGCTTTCGACGGTTTTCTCGTGCCGGGCGGCTTCTCCTATCAGGATCGCGTGCGCGCGGGCGCCGTGGCGGCCAAGGATCCCCTGATCGAGGCCTTGTTGGGCGCCGCGGGGATGGGCAAACCCATCCTGGGCATTTGCAACGGTTGTCAGGTGCTGGTCGAGGCGGGACTGGTCCCTGGCCGGCGTCCCGGCCGACTGGAAGTGGCCCTGGCGCCCAATCGACACCCCGGTCGGCGCGGTTACTACTCGCGCTGGGTCGTCCTCGAAAAGATCGAGGGGACCAACTGCCGGTTCCTGGAGGGTTTGCCGGCCACCTTGCCGGTGCCCATCGCCCACGCCGAGGGCCGGTTCACCCACGCCAATCCCGCCGATTTCACTGCGCTCGCGGATGAGGGTCTGCTGGCCTATCGTTACGTGGGCGCCGGTGCGGAAGGCACCGGTCCGGGCAATCCCAACGGCTCGTTGCTGGCGACGGCGGCCCTCACGAATCCGGCCGGCAATGTCCTGGCGATGATGCCCCATCCCGAACGCGCGGCCTGGCTCTTCCAGGTCCCGGAGGATCTCAATCATGTATGGGGCAACCGGCGGCGATCGGCGATCGGTGACGGCGCCGCCCTGCGTGGCGACGGTCCGGGCATGTCCCTGCTGCGTAGGCTCGTGGAACTCTGTTGACGGCAGGACCTTGCCGGGCGCACCGTCCGGCATGGGACTTGCCTTCCTGGAGGCGAAGGATGATCATTCAGGTTACGTTGATGACCTGTCACAAGGGTGTGGATCTTCACGCCGAGACGGCGGCGCGGGTTAT
Organism: bacterium; assembly: GCA_030635025.1. Lineage (GTDB taxonomy): Bacteria > Krumholzibacteriota > Krumholzibacteriia > LZORAL124-64-63 > LZORAL124-64-63 > JAHIYU01. The sequence goes on along the minus strand of DAOVZQ010000042.1, from coordinate 7,461 downwards.
GCGCCATCGACTGGACGGCGGCGCGGCTCTCGAGGGCCTTTATCGCGCCGAGTTTCACACCTTATGGCAGGACGGAAACGAATCGGCGCCGGAAGCGGTGGCGCGCTTGTTGAACGTCGGGCGTTTCTTCAATCCCAACAAGCATCACCAGGCTCATTTCCAGCGCAAGACCACCGACGAGTCTTGGCACACGGCGACCGCCCGTGGCGGTATCCTGCCGTCCGACTGGCCCGGTGAGCTTATCGCGACGGATCTTCCCGCCGGCGACGTCGGACCGTACGATCGTCTGCTGGGCGGCGGCTCGACGCCGGGCGCCGAAGCCGTCGATGTGTGTGCCTTCCCGCTGGGGGAGACCGGACCGCTGCTTTCGGGTGTCGTTTGGCGCATGGTCTTCGCCGCGGACACACCGGACCCGGCCGCACTGGCCGCCCGGCTCGCCGAAGCGCGGGGAGCCCGGGACGGATTGCTCATCAATCCGCACATGCAGGGCTGGCTGATCGCCTAGTCTGCTTGTCTACTTCAACGACCGCGGGAGGCGGCATGGCTCTGGAAGGACATCACTGGCATGACGAATGCGGCGTGGTCGGCATCGCCGGTAGCGCCGGCGCCGGCGAACTGGCCGCCCTCGCCTTGCATGCGCTCCAGCACCGCGGGCAGGAGAGCGCCGGCGTATCCGTTTCAGACATGCACACCCTATCCACCCACCGCCGCATGGGCCTTGTGGCCGACGTTTTCACCGAGGATGTTGTCAAGACCCTGGACGGCACCTTCAGCATGGGGCACGTGAGATATTCCACGACCGGGTCGTCCCGCGTGGAGAACGCGCAACCCATGCAGGTCACCTGCCACCGCGGCGCCGTAGCAGTGGCTCACAACGGAAACCTCGTCAACGCTCACGTCTTGAGACGGAAGATGGAACTGGACGGTTCGATCTTCGCCACCACGAGCGACACCGAGGTCTTCCTGCACCTGATCGCGCGCAGTCACGCCGAGACCTTCGAGGACGCGGTGGCCGAATCCCTGAAGCAGGTGGAGGGCGCCTACAGTCTGCTGGTTCTGACGCGAGACAAGCTGATCGCCGTACGCGATCCACTCGGATTCCGGCCCCTTTGCCTGGGGCGCTACAAGGACAGCTACACGGTTGCTTCGGAGAGCTGTGCCTTCGATATTATGGGCGGTACCTATCTGCGGGACGTGGAGCCCGGCGAGATGGTCATCCTGGACGGGAGTGGCCTTGTCAGCCGGCGAATCGCCCCACGGCAAAACATGACCCAATGTGTTTTCGAGCACATCTATTTTTCACGTCCGGACAGCACGGTCTTTGGTGAGAGTGTCGACGAGATCCGCCGCAAGTGTGGCGCGATTCTGGGCCAGGAAAGCCCGGTCGACGCCGATTTCGTCTGTTCGGTGCCCGATTCGAGTAACACGGCGACCCTCGGTTATGCCCAAGAGACGGGATTGCCGTTCGAGCTCGGCCTGATCCGGAACCACTACGTGGGCCGGACCTTCATTTCGCCGGCCCAGAAGGTCCGGGACATGTCGGTTCGCATCAAATTCAATCCCGTCCACAGACTCATGGCAGGGAAGCGTGTCGTGCTGATCGACGATTCCATCGTGCGCGGCACGACCATGCGGAAGCTCGTGAAGCTGGTCCGCAACGCCGGCGCGGCCGAGGTGCATCTGCGCATCGCCTCGCCGCCCATCACGCATCCCTGCTACTACGGGATAGACACGCCCGTGCGCAACGAGCTGATCGCGTCGAGCCATACGGTCGACGAGATCGCGACTTATCTGCGTGTCGATTCTCTCGCATATTTGTCCACCGAAGGACTTTTGCGGGCCACCGGTCATCCCGAGCTCTACTGCTCGGCCTGTTTTACCGGCGACTACCCCATTTCCTTCGAGTCGGATTTCACTAAGGAGATTCTGGATCAGCGCATCGACATCCCGGAAGTGGGCTCTCCGGGTGGACGATAACGCGCGATCCGGATCGGAATAGAGGCCTTGTGCAGGCACCCGCCCCGGGCGGCGCCCGCCGACCCGATCCGCGGTACGACGACCCGCAGTTGCTCGAATCCGAGCTGCGGCGTCGTTTGTTGCCCCTAGTCGCCAAGCCCGGACGCTATCTCGGCGGCGAGCATGGCGCCGTATGCCCGCCGTGGCGCGAGGACCGGGCCAATATCCTGCTCGCTTTCCCCGACGCCTACGAACTGGGCATCTGCAACAACGGCGTGCGCATTCTCTACACAGCCCTGAACGACGCCCCCGACACCTACGCCGATCTGGCCTTCACCCCCTGGCCCGACATGGAAGAGCGTATGCGGTCGGAGGGCCTGCCCCTCTTTGCCCTGCAAGCGAAAGTCCCGGCCCGCCGTTTCGATGTACTCGGCTTTTCCTTGGGGTACGAGCTCTGCTACACGAACGTCCTGACCATGCTCGACCTGGCTGGTATTCCCCTGCGTGCGGCCGATCGCGGCGAGGACGATCCCCTGGTGATCGCAGGCGGTCACTGCACCGCTAATCCGACGGTCCTGGGTGCTTTCATAGACGTCTTCTGCATCGGTGACGGAGAGGACCTGGTGCTGGATGTCGCCCGGGCGGTCCAAGAGGGCAAGGCCGCTGGCGAGACGCGGACGGAGCGCCTGGAGCGGGTCCGCCGGATTCCCGGTACCTGGTGGCCCGGTTGCACCGAGCGCACAGAGGCCCGTGTGGTGGCCGACCTGAACGATCACAGGCCGCCGGCGACCCTGGTGCCCGTCATCGAACCCGTGCACGATCGATTGAGTCTCGAGGTCATGCGCGGTTGCACTCGCGGCTGCCGCTTCTGTCAGGCGGGCATGATCACCCGCCCCGTGCGCGAGCGCGACGTTGCCCGCGTCGTTGAAGCCGCCGTGACCGGATCGAGCCGCCTGGGCTGGGATGAGATTTCCCTGCTGTCCCTGTCCACCTGCGATTACAGCGGGCTGGGGGAGGCCATGACCGGCATCATGGACGGCCTGCGGGGCACCCGGACCAGCCTCGAACTGCCCAGCCTCCGCGTAGACGCCCTCGACGAGTCGGTCTATGCGTTGATCCGGAGCGAGAAGCCGGGCTCATTCACTTTTGCGCCCGAAGCCGGCAGCCAGCGCCTGAGGGATGTCATCAACAAGGGCGTCTCCGAGCAGGACGTGCTCGACAGCGTGCGGTGGGCTTTCGACGCCGGCGCCAAGAGGGTCAAGCTCTACTTCATGATCGGTCTGCCGACCGAAACCGACGCAGATCTGGACGCCGCCGTGGACCTGATCGCCAAGACGGTCGTGATTGCACCGCGTGGGGGTTCCCAGATCACCGTCTCCTTCTCACCGTTCTCACCCAAGGCGCACACGCCCTTCCAATGGGCCGGCCAGATCTCGCGGGAAGAGATCGCCCGTCGCAATCGTTATCTCCGCGACGCCCTGCGCCGCTTCAAGGTGAAGGTGAGCCTGAGGGATCCCAACGTCTCGATGCTGGAGTGTCTGCTGGGACTGGGCGATGCGAAGCTCGGCGACGTTGTCGAAGCCGCCTGGTCGGCGGGCGCCCGCTTCGACGGTTGGGACGAGGTCTTCGATATGCGTTTGTGGGAGACCGTCCTTGCAGCATCGGGTCTGGACATCGACACTTACCTGGCGCCCCGCGACCCCGGTGCGCCCCTGCCCTGGGACGGCGTCTTCGCCCAGGTGGACCGGGATTTTCTGCGTGGCGACTGGGAAGCGGCCCAGCGCGCGGAGACCCTGGAGGATTGCCGAAGCGAGGGACTTTGTACCCAATGCGAAGCCTGCGACGATGTGTTGGATCACGTCTTCGCCCTGCCGTCGAGCGGACCGGTCATCGCCCCGGCCGTTTCCGACGATGATCGTCCCGCCTTCGATCCCCGCAACTCGGTTCCGGGGAAGCCGGGCCGCGAGCGCGATCGCTGGCGCAAGTGGCGGGAGCGGGCTCCCGGGAAGTGCTGGCACCGCGTGGTCTACGCCAAGACCGGCAATGCCGCGTTCTGGGGACATCTCGATTTTCAGCGTCAGTTGCGTCTGGCGCTGCGGCGTGCGGGGTTGCCGGTGGCCTACAGCCAGGGCTTTACCCCCCATCCGCTGCTCAAGTTCGGACCGCCTTTGCCCCTGGGGGTCGAAGGGGATTCGGAGATGCTCGATATGGCATTTTCACGATATGTTCCGGGGTGGGTGGAAATTCTCAACGGACATTTGCCCGCCGGTGTGCGCATACTGCGCAGTGTCGAGGTGGGACCCGTCCTGCCGGGCACGATCGACAAGGATGTGGATCGCTACGATTACTCGGCCGTTCTGCCGTCGCCTGACGACGGTGGACCCGGCCTAACGGATCTGCGACGCCTGGTCGCGGAGTTCCTGGGCGAGACGACGCGCACGTATCTGCGCCGCCGCCCCAAGGGAGATCTGGAAGTGGATGTGCGGCCCCTGCTCTGCGGGGATCGCCTCTCGGTATCCGAGACCCCCTGCCCGCAGACGGGCGGCGCGGTCCTGGACTTTTCGTTACGACGGCGGACCGGCGAAGCCGGACTGCCCGCTTATGATTTTCTCGCCGCCCTATGCGGTGACCTGCTGCCCGAGCCGCGCCTGGCGCGCGTACGGCGTACCGCCTTGTTGGCGCGCCGAAAAGACGAAGGGTGGATGTCGCCCCTGGCGAGAATACGTGAACTGAACCTGCGGTTGTGGCTACGCAAACACATGTCGGCCTGACCGCTCAGAAGGGACTCGTCGCAAAATGCGCAAGGAAATCATCATAAACTCGAATCCCCACGAGATTCGAATTGCCATCATGGAGGACGGCGATCTCGTCGAGCTGCTCATAGAGCGGGCCGACGCGAAGCGGATCGTCGGCAACCTGTACAGGGGGGTCGTGACTTCGGTAAAGCCGGGGCTCCAGGCCGCCTTCGTCGATATCGGCCTAGAACGGGCCGGCTTCCTGCACGCGTCGGATCTGGTACACGCCGATCCCGATTCGGCCGAAGCGGTCGACGGACCCATGCCCGCCAGTCGCGGCCGAGGCCGTCACCACCGCGACGTGCCGAATATCGGCGACGTCCTGAAGGTGGGTGACGAGATCCTCGTTCAGGTCACCAAGGAGCCCATCAGCTCCAAGGGCCCCCGGCTGACGGCCGACATCAGCCTGCCCGGCCGCTTCCTGGTACACATGCCCCAGGGCACCCATGTGGGCGTGTCGCGCAAGATCGAGGACAGGCGCGAACGTGTCCGGCTGAAGAACATCCTGCAGGAGGCGCGTCCCGATTCGGGCGCCTTCATCATTCGTACGGCGGCCGAGGGCGCCGACGAGAAGGCCGTACGCAACGACGTGAAATACCTGTCCGACGTGTGGAAGGAGATCGCTCGCAGCGAGCAGGAGGCCGGCGAGGCGCCCTGCCTGGTGCACGAGGATGTGGGCATGGTGGTCGGCCTGATCCGCGACATCTTCAAGGACGACGTGGAAAGTCTGACCATCGACGACAAGGACGACTACAAGCGGCTGCAGAAGTACGTGCAGATCTTTGCGCCGGACCTGAAGAACCGCATCAAGACCTATAAGGATGCTCAGGGCATCTTCGAAAAGTACGGCATCGAGCAGGAGATCCGTCGGAGCACCGAGCCGCGGGTGTGGCTTAAGAAGGGCGGCTACATCATCATCGAGCAGACCGAGGCGTTGGTCTCGGTCGATGTGAACACCGGCCGCTTCACCGGTCGCCGCAGCCAGGAAGAGACCATCGTCGAAACCAACATGTTGGCCGCTCGCGAAGTGGGTCGGCAGCTGCGTTTGCGCGATATCGGCGGCATCATCGTCATCGACTTTATCGACATGGAGCACGAAGGCAACAAGCGGCGTGTCCAGAACGAGCTGCGGGGAATCCTCAGACGCGACCGGGCACGCACCACGATCTTCCCCGTGAGTAACCTGGGACTGATCGAGATGAGCCGCCAGCGCGTGCGCCCGTCCCTGGTCAGCTTTCTCAGCGACGACTGCCCGTATTGCAAGGGCGGCGGCAAGGTGCTGAGCCTGGCGACCCTCGCCAACCGTGTCGAGCGTGAGGTGCACCGGGTGTTCCACAATCTCGGCGAGAGACAGATCCAGATTCAGGTCAACCCCCTGCTGGCCCTCTACCTGCTGCGCGAGCGGTCGGATCAACTGGAGGACCTGTCCCATGAGCACGATCTGACCATCGACATCCTGGACGACCCCGCGCGTCACCGCGAGGCTTTCCAGGTCGTGTCGCTGCGTACGGACAAGGACCTGATCGCCGAAGCCGACCGCAAGAGCCTGCCCCGGGGACGCGGCAGCCGTCCGCGGGGGCGGAGTCCTCAGGCTCCGCGCCGTCCCGCACCGGCCCCGCGGGATTCCGAACAGAAGAGTACCGGAGCCCCGACAGGTCGGCCGCGCAGACGGGGACGCCGAGGTGGTCGACGTCGGCCGTCGGAGTCGTCTTCGCGCACTGAGGATTAAACGACGAGTCATCAGGCAAGGAAGGTCCCGGGAAACCGGGGCCTTCCTTTTTTATGGGTGTATTGGGGATGTCAGCCGGGCGGGGTCGCGTCGATCTCGCCGTGCAGCTGCAGGGCGGCGGTCCGCAGGAAATTGTTGGCCAAGGCCGAGTGGCGTTCCCGGGCCGACGGTTGCACACGGGCCGCGAGAGCGCGCAACGTCCCCTTGAGTCCGTACTCCAGGAACTGGACGGCCCGGAAGAGCGGCACCCAGGCAGCGCCCCGGTGCTTCACTATGTACAACCGGTAACTCTTCTGGAATTGAGCCAGCGTGAAGTCGGCGGCGCGAGCGGCGGCGCGGCCTTCCAGATGCGCCACGCGCGCCCGGGGGTCGAGGTACACCGCGTAGCCGGCGTCGGCGGCCCGCCGGCACCAGTCCGTCTCCTCGAAATACATGAAGAAGCGCTCGTCCAGCGGCCCGACGTCGGCGAGCGCCTCGCGCGTGAGCATCAGGCAGGCGCCCACCACGTATCCGACGCGATAGGGCATTTCGGCGGCGGTTCCCAAACGGGCGGTACCCTGTCCGCGCAGGGACGAAGGGAGCCAACGCCGGCCGGGATCGATCAGCGACAGCAGGTGGTAGCGCATACGGGGCGGAGTACCCCACGACAGGGTCGGATTGCCGTTCGCGTCGGTCAGGGTCGGGCCGACGGCTCCCGCTCCGGGTGTATTGTCCAGGAACGCGCTCAGCTTGGCGAGAGAACCGGGATCACAGATCGTGTCGGGATTAAGCAGCAAGATGTGCCGGCCCCGGCAACGGGGTAGGGCGAGGTTGTTGCCGCGGGCGAAGCCGATGTTGGCGCCCGACTCGATCAGGGTCACGTCCGTGAACACCTCGCGGACCATGTCGGGCGAGCCGTCCGCGGACGCGTTGTCCACCACGAAGACCTCGTGATCGAGATCGCCGCAGCCGGTCGGCAGCGAGTCCAGACAGTCGCGCAGC
>DAOVZQ010000303.1 GCA_030635025.1 bacterium | reverse complement strand
ATGTGTGGCCCAACGCGTATGGGCGATGCCGCAGGTGCCGGACAGGTCGATGCCGACCATGGCGGTCTCCAGGGCTCTGATCTTGCCCTTGCTCTTGACCATCTTGAGCCCGCCGTTGGCCACCGCGACACCGGCGCTGTCGTAGCCCCGGTACTCCAGCCGCTTCAAGCCCTCGATGAGGATCGGAGCCACTTGCTTCTCACCCGTGATGCCTACGATTCCGCACATATCGGTATTCCTTTAACTCAGTCGTCTTCTCGACAGAGGGGCATGGCTCGAGCGACCAGATCACGGGCGTCCGCTTCGGTGGACGCTTCCGCGATGACCCTGACGACGGGCTCGGTGTTGGAGGGTCTCATATGGACCCAACCATCAAGGCCACGCCAGCGCAGGCCGTCGCGGTCATCGATCTCTCCCTCGCCCAGGGCGATCAGCCGATCCTTGATCCTATCGGTATCGAACTTCGTTTCCTGATTGAATTTATCCTTGATCATGGAGACCGGCGGATAGCCGCCGACTATCTGCTCAAGGCTTACGCCCGTATCGACGAGGTGTTGCAACACCATGGCGATACCCACAAGGGCGTCCCGTCCGGGATGCAGGGCGGGGTAGATGACCCCGCCGTTGCCTTCGCCACCGATGACCGCGTCGATCGCGAGCATCTCGGCCACCACGTTGGCCTCTCCCACCGGAGTCCGCTGGGCACGTTGGCCATGTTTCTCGGCCACCGTCTCTATGAGTCCCGTGGTGGACAGGTTCACCACCACCGGTCCGGGTTCGCGGCCGAGCAGGAAGTCCACGGCCACCGCGAGGGTCAACTCTTCGCTGAGCAACCGGCCCGTCCCGTCCACCATCACCAGTCGGTCCACATCCGGATCGACGGCAAAACCGAGATCGGCGCCCGACGTGATCACCGCCTCACCCAGTTCGGCCAGGTGTGCGGGAGTCGGTTCGGGGGGGTGGGGAAAGATGCCCGACAAGCCACAGTGCAAGGGAACGCACTCCACGCCCAGGGCCTCCAACAGAGCGGGCACAATACGGCCGCCCGCACCCTCGACCGCATCGACGGCCACCGTCAGCCCGCGCGCCGCGATGGCGTCACGATCGAGCCAGGGCAGGGCCAGCAAGGCTTCCAGGTGTTGGTGTTCAGCGCTCTCGCGGCCCGAGACGCGACCGAGTTTATCCCAGGCCACGTGGCCGTCGTTCGCGTCGAAACAGTCCATGAGCGCGGCGTTATCCGCCGCGGACAGGAAGAGCCCGTCTCCGTCCAGAAGCTTCAAGGCATTCCAGGGCTGGGGATTGTGGCTGGCGGTGATGATCACTCCGCCCACGGCGTTTGATTCCTGCACGGCCATCTCGGTGGTGGGCGTACTAGCAACGCCTATATCGACGACATCGTGGCCTGTGGACTGCAGTGCGGCTTCGATGGCGCGCAACAGCATGGAACCCGAGGGACGTGTATCCCGTCCGATCACCACAGGTCCCGTTGGCAGCCAGGCGCCGAAGGCCGCGGCCCATTGCGCGGCGACCACGGCATCCAGACCATCGCCGATCACACCACGAACACCCGATACACTCACGCGTAAGGGCATGGAGACTCCTTCTCGCAGTCGAACTTTCCTTGGTGGACGAGTCTTGCTTGACCAGTCGCTGACGTGTCGTGTCGTTGGGGCGATATGGAGCCGATGTGGGGACTCGAACCCCAGACCTGCTCATTACGAGTGAGCTGCTCTTCCAGCTGAGCTACATCGGCCCTATCGAACGACTCGGTGGGTGTGGTGCCTGGGGGCGGATTTGAACCACCGACAGCTGCATTTTCAGTGCAGTGCGCTACCAACTGAGCTACCCAGGCATACCCATTGAGGATCGCCGCGCGCGGCGATCCGGGAATAAAGCACTACCATGCCCGCCATGTCAAGCCGGTCACGCCCTTTTCCAACACAACGCGGCCAGTATACTCTTCCCGGATGTATATGGCTACCTTCCCATACTCTTGTCGGCATACCCTCGCGGATGGGCCCTATGCCACGCCCAGGCATCGCCGATGATCGTCGTCAGGTCGCTACGGCCTGGACGCCAACCGAGTCGCTCCCGGGCCAACTCGGATCCGGCCACAAGGCGGGACGGATCGCCGGAACGCCGGGGCGCCACCAAGGGGTCTATGTCCAGGCCGGTCACCACAGCGGTCGTATCTATGACTTCGCGGACCGAACTCCCCGTCTCGGTCCCCAGATTCAGGATCTCGAGACCCGGCCTGTCGACTCCCTCCAGCGCCAGGACATGAGCCTCGGCCAGATCGACCACGTGAATATAATCGCGGATACAGGTGCCGTCGGGAGTCGGATAGTCGTCACCGTAGATAGAAAACGACGCGTCCGGTTCGAGCAGGGATCTGAGCAGACACGGAATCAGATGGGTCTCCGGCGTATGGTCCTCCCCCAACTCACCCATGGCGCCGCAGGCATTGAAATACCGCAAGGCGACGGCACGCATATCCAGGGTTTCCGCTGCGGTCCGCAAGAGGCCTTCCATGGTCAGCTTGGTCTGGCCGTAGGGGTTAACCGGTGCGGTGGGCGAGGCTTCGGTCAGGTGCGGTGTGTCCGACTCACCGTACACGGCCGCTGAGGATGAGAAAATGAAACGGGCGACACCGGTCCCGGACACGGCCTTGAGCAGTTGGGCGCTGCCGGTGACGTTGTTGTGATAGTAACGCTCGGGGTCGGCGACCGATTCGCCGATCAGACTGAAGGCCGCAAAGTGCAGTACGGCGTCGAAGGCGCGTTCGAAGACACCGGCCAGAAAGATATCGTCCAGTAGTGATCCTTCGTGCAGTCGGGCTCCCGGAAGCACGGCCTCGCGGTGGCCGGTGCTGAAGTTGTCCAGGATCTCGACCTCGTGCCCCCGATCGGACAGGACCCGCGCCGTCACGCTGCCTATGTATCCCGCACCACCGGTGACCAGAACTCGCATCTTTGTGCCTTCCTCATCCGTCCTGCAACCGCGCGCGGAGATAGCGTCCCGTCAGCGACGCCTCCACGCGGGCCACGTCCCCAGGTGTACCGCTGGCGACCAACGCGCCGCCGTCGGCGCCGCCGCCTGGTCCGAGATCGATGATCCAGTCGGCCCGCTCGATGAGATCCAGGTTGTGTTCGATGACGACCACGGTGTGCCCCTGGGCCACCAGATCATGGAGGACCTTGACCAATCCCGCAACATCGTGAACGTGCAGGCCGGTGGTGGGCTCGTCGAGCAGGTAGAGGTTGTGCTGGCCTCCCGGAGAGGCGAGTTCGCGGGCGATCTTCAGCCGTTGACTCTCGCCGCCCGACAGGGTCGTCGCCGACTGGCCCAGAGTGAGATACCCCAGCCCCACCTTCTTGAGAATCCACAGCTTCTCCCTCACGGCGTTCTCGTGCTTGAAGAAGGCCAGAGCCTCGTCCACGGTCATGGCCAGTATGTCGGCCACGGAGTGTCCGCGGAACTTCACTTCGAGAGTGGCGGGATTGAAGCGGCTGCCGCTGCAGATCTCGCAAGGTACGCTGATGTCCGCCATGAAGTGCATCTCGACCCGGTGCTCACCGAGTCCCTGGCATTCGGGGCAGCGTCCCCCGGCCGTGTTGAAACTGAAGCGTCCCGGGACGAAGCCTCGGGCCTTGGCGTCGGGGGTCGCCGCGAAAAGATCGCGAATAGGTGCCAGGAAGCCCAGGTACGTAGCGGGATTGGAACGGCTCGAGCGTCCGACCGGCGCCTGGTCCACGAGAATCACCTTGGAGACAGCATGTGCACCCTGGAACCCCGTGAAGGGTCGCGAACACTCCTTGCCGCCGGCGGCCTTGCCGGTCAGTCCTTCATGGAGACAATCGTTGAGCAGGGTACTCTTGCCGGACCCGGACACTCCGGTCAGACAGGTAAAACGCTCCAGAGGAATAGCCACGTCGATGTCGCGCAGGTTGTGTTTGCGCGCTCCCTTGACAACCAGTTGCATGGGGTCTTCGCTGTCGCGGACCGCCGGTGTCGGGAGAACCTTCTCCCCTCTCAGGTATTCGGCGGTGAGGGTATTCCCCTCGGCGATGAGCTTGTCGAGCGGCCCCTGATACACGATGTGGCCGCCGTCGAGACCGGCGCCCGGTCCCAATTCGATAAGTTGGGAAGCCGCTTTCAGCACCGCCAGATCGTGTTCCACGACCACGACCGTATTCCCCCCCCCGACCAGGTCGTGCAGGGGGCCGATGAGACGATCGACATCCGCGGCGTGCAGGCCGGTGGTCGGCT
>DAOVZQ010000490.1 GCA_030635025.1 bacterium | reverse complement strand
GGCAAACTCACCCACACGGAGCGACACGATCGCCGACTCCCCCTGGACCACACGGGCGTCGAAGGCGAACGTCGTATAGCCGCTCCAGTCGCGGGGCATGCTCTTGAGGATCATTCCGGGCCAGGCGTCCTTCGGCTCACTCGTGAAGCTCATGACGACACCACCGGTATCGAGGCGTACGAAGGCATAGTCCACGCCGCTGTCGCGGTTCTCCCCCCAAAGAACGTACTCACGTTCGTCCTCGAAGTCGGCCAACAGGGGAAACCGCTCGCGGGCCAGGGCTTCACCCCGGATCAAACCGGGCAACTCACGCAGCTGGAACGACAGGACCGCCAAGCCGGCGGCGAACAGAACGACGCCCCATCTCACCCCGCGCAGGCTCAACAGAATCCAGCCCACGGCCGACGCGACGCCGGCCAGGTCGACGCCCGCGTCCTGCAGGCGCGGATGTCGGCCCACTAGGTACTGGGGAAATTCACAGCCGGCGGTCAGGACGAAGGCAGCCAGCGCCGCCCCCCCCAAGCGCCCGCGCAGCGGTCCGAAACGATGGAGCACCAGGGTGAGAACAAAAGGCAATCCGAAGTGGGCAACCACGCCGAAAGAACGCAGGACACGAATCCGCTCGAGTTGATCGGGGACCGGCACGACGAAGGGCAGCAGCAGAAACAGGGCGCCAATGAACCACAACTTCGCGCCTCCGCGCCTGACCGCCGCGATCACGAGGCGGGCTCTGCGGCGACGCGGCAGATGGAGAAGCGGTACTTGCCGTTGGGCTCGCGGGGGATACGGTCCATATAGGTTACGTCGAGTCGTAGATCGGCGCCGAGCGCATCGCGAAAGAACGTCGTGAGCGCCTCTACGGTATCCTCGCGCCAGCCTTCGGCGCGCACCAGGTTCACCGTCAACCGCGACACCTCGTCCTGCACGATCTGCAGTTGGCCGATGCCGGGATGGCGCGTCAGCGTGTTCTCGATCAGTGAGATGCCGGCCACGCGGCTGCCGTCGGCCGCGAACAGGAAGTCGGCGACGCGCCCCGTGACCGCCCGCAACAAGGGGTGCGGACGCCCACACGAGCAGAGCCGGTCATGCAACTCGCCGCGGTCGCCCACCTCGTAGCGCAACATGGGCATGCCGTAGTTCACCAACTCCGTGATGACCAGCCGCCCATCCTCGCCGGGAGCGCAGGCCGTGCCGTCGTCACGCAGCACCTCCACCGCTACATGCTCGGCGTTGATGTGCAGGCCTTCATGACGCTCGCACTCGCAGGCGATGAGGCTGACCTCTTCGCAGCCGTAGCGATTCGTGACCTGTCGGTCGAACACCCGCTCAATCACTTCGCGCTCGGGCTGCAGCAGCATCATGCTCGTGGCGACGATGCCGTCGGGGCGCAGCTCAATGCCCATGGATTCGACCATCTCCGCCAAGAGAAAGATGGAATGGGCGTGGCCGAACAACAGGCCAGGCTTCATCCGTCTCCAGTCGGCGGCAAATGCGCGAACCGCCGCTTCGTCCAGTTTCATGGTGTCCAGAAAGACGACGCGGTCCTTCAGGGCGCGCCGCAGACGATTGCGCAGGGTCACAGGTTCGGGAGGATTTCCCCAAACGGCCGCCATGGGTTGACCGAGCCGCCAACCGCTCCAGGTGTCGGCCAGCAGTGCTGCGCCGTTACGCCGTTCGACACCTCGCGCGTCGCAATAAACATGCAGCGCGACACCGGTCGATCCGCCCGTCTTGGCGGGCACCAAGGATCGACGGTCGTAGCGGTCGGATATGATCTCGTCCGTATGCGTGCTCACATCGACTTTCGTCAGCAGGGGCAGCGACGCGAGGTCAGCCATGTCCCGAACCTTGGCGGGGTCGATCCCGGCCCCGTCGAAACGCTGCCGGTAGAACGGCGAGGTGGCGACGGCGTGGCGGACGATCCGGTTCAAACGCTCCGCACGTCGGCAAGCCAGCGCATGGGGCGAATCGAACTGGTCCAGTTCCAGGCGACGGTACGTCTGCAGACGCACGCTGCGTTCGTAGAGATCCCATACGGGCTCCACGACATGGCCGACAAAACAGTCCGGGAGACGAAAAAGGGCGCTCATTTGCGGGGTGTCCAGGTAACCTGCTGTTCGCCGCGCAGGAAGCGGACGAGCGCGGTGCCGGCTGCACCGTTGAGCAGACAGAGGTAGAAGGGGAAGGATAGGGGCATCGGCAGGTTGCGGCCCCTCAGACAGTAACCGAACAGGGCGGCGGCATAGAACAACATCTGTAGAATGAAGAGGACGGTCCATACCGACCCCGACCCGAGGAGCGCCGCATTGGAAAGAAAAACCAGTATCTGGAAAACCGGCGCCAGATATCGCAGCCACTTGTGTGTGAAGAGTTGCCAGGAGAACAATCCGTGGCGGAACGGGTCGAGCAGGGCGGCCTTGTCCCGCAACGCATACCAGGCGCGCAGAGCCACGCGCGTACGCATGCGAAACTCGTCGGATGCAACGGAGAGGCTCTCCTCGTAGAGAAGGGCGCCGGATTGATAGACCACGCGATGTCCGTTCTC
>DAOVZQ010000110.1 GCA_030635025.1 bacterium | reverse complement strand
TCGAAGGTCGTGCGCGTGTAGTAGTCCAATCCGCGCACGAGCGTATGATCGTTGCTATATTCGACCGACAGCGCGTCAAGTGTAGTGCACAGGGTCTCGTGGTGAGTCGCACAATCCTCGCAAACCGCCCCGTTGATGGGCGGGTAACGCTTCAGAAGCCTCCGGCAGTCCTCGACTTTGCAATCGAAAAGACGTAACGGATTGGATTCCAATCGCGACTGGCACGTCTCACAGAAATCATCCTTGTTCTGCCGCGCCCACTCCCGGAGCCCCTGCACGTACGCCGGCCTGCACTCGGCACAACCAATCGTGTTGATCTGCAGATTGAGGTCCTCGGCGTCAACGGCCTCGAAGAGAGCCAGGGCCGTGCGGATCACCTCCGCATCGAGAACCGGCGACGGCGAGCCGATGGCTTCCACACCTACCTGATGGAACTGCCTGTAGCGTCCGGCCTGAGGTCTATCGTACCGGAACATGGGGCCGAGGTAGAAAAACTTCAGCGTCCCGGGCTGACGGGTCAGACCGTTCTCCAGATAGGCGCGCACCACCGACGCTGTCGCCTCGGGCCTGAGCGTAACGCTTTCCTTGCCCTTGGTTTCGAAGGAGTACATCTCCTTGTCGACAATGTCGGTCCCCGCACCCACCGACCGCATGAACAGGTCCGTGGGCTCGATGATGGGTGTCCGGATCTCTCCGTAGCCGAACCGGGCCAGCACCTCGCGCCAGCGCTCCTCGCACCAGCGCCAGCGTTCCATCTCCTCGAGCATGATATCCCGCGTCCCTTTCGGGCGGCGGTACCTGATGGACATCCTCGTCTCCAGTCTCTTTCCGATTATCAGGGAGCGTCGTTTGGTCGCGTGCCTCCGCCGACGACCAGCATGAATTCTTCCGGGGCCAGCGTAACCAGACTACAGTGTTCAGGCAGAATAACCGCCGGCCGTACCGTATGTGCGCCGGGTTCGAGTCCCGACGACGCCACGGTCAACGAGATCGATGCGGCGGACAGCCCCTTCAGGATATCAACGGGGCCCCTGATTTCCACACTAGCCACAGGCGGAAAAATCTCGACATGAAGCTGGGCGCTGTCAAGCAGAGGCACAAGGGGGACATGCTCGAAGACCCGATGATCGACGGGCACGGCCTCCACACCGACCTGTACCGATTCGAGCGTGGGTTCCAGATGTGGGTGGGGAGTGATGAGCTCCCGCATTACGGGACCCGCCCCATGGACACGCGACAACTCCAGCGGCACGGTCTGAACCCGCAGCCCTGCAGATAAAAACCGCGACGGTCCTCTCAGCATCACCGAATCCGGCTTCGCGCTCGGCGGTGCGAGCAGCATCCAACCGATTGGCAACTCACCCCGTGTTGACACGTCCACCACGACACGCAGGGAGTCCACATGATCCACGTCCAATTCCAGGGGCGCGTTATCCAGGATCATGACCTCGGTCAGGGAAGACCGCACGTCTGCGGCCGACAGTTCCTTGATGTAGCGAACATCCGGCTCGACGCCACTCAGGTCCACCACGATCTCACCGGGCTGGTCGCCGAAATACCGCGACCGGAAAAAGCGCCATTTACTGCCACGGGCCCTCACACGCACGGATTCCGGCCATTCGTTACCCGCAAGGGTCAGGGTCTCGGGCAGCCCCACGACGCGCAAAGGCAAATCAGCCTCCCGTACACGCATGTCGCTCGAGGCGACCTGGATCCAAATGAGGACCGATACGAGAACACAGGCCACTTTCAAGATATGTCGGTTCATTCAGCCTCTCACCCCCCGCCATCGGGCTGGAATCCGCGGTATCGATTGGCCGTCACGGCAACAACAATGTCTGCCCCACCGCCAATTGGTCTGACTTCAAGCCGTTTCTCTCCAGGATCTCTCGTACCGACGTGTCGTGCCGACTGGCCAACCGCCACAGCGTATCGCCGTTGCGAACCCTGTATCGTGTGCTCCAGTTCTGCGCCACCGTCTCGGATATCCGATGCACATCGTCCAGGTGATTCACGATCCCCTGCATTATCGTCTGCGCCAGCCGCTTCTGCCCGATGCGGCTGGCGAGCACTTTCCGGTCCGCACTGTTGGACAGGTACGCCGCCTCCACCAGGACCGAAGGCATGGCCAAACTCCGCAGAACATGGAATCCGGCCTGCTTGACCTGCCGCCCCGCCACGGGTCCGTCCCTGCGAGTGGCGCCGAGCAGATGCGCCGCCAGGTCTCCGGACTGGGCGAGAATCCGATTCATGCGCAGATCCATCAGGATCGACAGAACATCGTCTTGCCGCGACTCAGGCGCCAGGCCCACACGATCGGCTGCGTTTTCCTTGTCGGCCAAAGCCTGTGCTTCGCTGTCCGTCGCCCGTTCCAGGGTCAGGAAGAAGGCTTCCATGCCCGATGCTGCTGTATTATCGGACGCGTTGGCGTGGATCGACAGAAACAAATCCCCCTCGGACCGTTCCGCGAACTGCACCCGCTCGGCCAGGCTGACAAAGTAGTCCCCCTCGCGCGTGAGAATCGCCTCTACATCTTCGCGCGCATTGAGGAGCCGGGCCAACTCGATCGCCAGACTCAGAACCACGTCCTTCTCGCGCACGGCCCCGCGGATGGCTCCCGGGTCCATACCGCCGTGACCGGGATCGACGATCACTTTATAAATCGACTCGTCCCCGGTCGTGTCCCGTGTGGTCTCCACCTCGGGCTGAGGAACGTCCTCCCGCATGACGACATCTATCACAATGCGATCGGGTCGCCCATCCGCCGCCTGGAGGATGAAATGTCGACAGTCCATATCGGCGCTCAGATCGAGTACGACCTGGGCCTTGTCTTCCAGGGCATTCCGTCGTATGCGAAGAACCGCACCGTCACCCACGACGATCACGCCGTCCTCGCGAAACACGGCACCGGCGATATTGATCGCAATGCGTTCGGGATGACTCACGCGACGCAGGTCGTAGGCCGCCGGCCCCGACAGATCGAGAACGATGCGCGTACTGCCAGGCGCCGTCCAGAAGCGGATCTTGTGAATCTCGACCTCGGCCAGAACACTGGGCGCAAGACCGCACAGGACGAGTACGATCACGCACAGGATCGGTAGACATGTCGATACGCGTCTACCGCCACGGAAGACGACTTCCCGGGGCTTCATGCCTTGGCTTCGCTCCTCTTCCCGGACCGGCGCGGCCCAGGCAATCAAAAACTATCACAGCTAAACGGGCTTGCAAACAGGAGATCAGCGTGTGGCGTAGTTGTCGAGAATGTACGGTAGGGGATTGACATGACGGCCGCCGACGGTGACCTCGTAGTGCAGATGCGGAGCGGTCGAACGACCCGAGCTGCCCGAGTGCCCGACGACCTCGCCGCGTGCGACACGCTGTCCGATCTTTACGCTCCAGCTGGACAGGTGGGCGTAGGTGGTCGTCAGATGGCTGCCGTGATCGATACGGATCATCCGGCCCATGCCCCGCTCGTGCTTCAACTGCAGGATGACACCAGCGGCGACGGCCCGTATGGGGGTTCCCATCGGCACCGAGAAATCCAGGCCGCGATGGAACTTCGACTTACCTGTGAAGGGATCCTTCCGGTAGCCATATCCCGAACTGAGCCAACCGATATCCACGGGCCTGATGGACGGCATATGGTCGATGGTCGTCTGCCGCGAAGACAGGGTGTCGATGAGGGCCTGATATCCCTGATGCTGAATACGTGCCTGACGTAGAAGCTTGTTGAGGTCGTGCTCCAGGGTCACTGCTGGACGGGGTAGCCCGGGAAGTTCCTCGTTTGCCGACCAGGAGGACGAACGCCCCCCCACACCGGCTTCCCTCACGTTCGGGTCCATGGCGTCCAAACCAATGGCCACGGACACCATTTCCTGGAAACGGTAGGACCGTCCGAGATGTTCTCGCAGCACATCAACTTTTTCGCCCAATTGAGCCAGTTCCCCGCTGAGACGATCGTTCTCACGTTGCAGTTTGGACCCACCAGGCAACCAACTGGAGCCCTGGAACAGCCCGAGAACGTAAAAAACCGCCAAACTCAACAGGATGAGGGTCCCCACACCACCCAGCACGGCAACGAACCGCGGCACATTGACTTCACGCGTTGCGGCATGGTCCTCGGGTACATAGAGGAAAGTGTATTTTTTTCGTAACACGGAGAACAGGCACCTGCCGAAATGAATTCAGGGGAATATTGCCGAACACAACCCGCCCAACATACTGGTCCGCGGCGGGTTGTCAACCCGGACCGCACGACGGGCAGGGACGTCCTAGTCCCCGTCCGTGTGCATCCCGGGATCAGACATAATCGCGCAACAACGATCGACCGGCGCTCTGGCGCATCTTGCAAAGCGCCTTCTCCTTGATCTGCCGGATACGTTCACGCGTCAGACCAAGCCGCTTCCCGATCGCCTCAAGGGTGAGCGCCTCTTCGCGGCCGAGTCCGTAATAGAGTTCGATGATCATACCCTCGCGATCCGTGAGGGATTCGAGGCTGCGCCTGACATCCTCGCGCATGACACGATGATACAACCTGGCGTCGGAATCCGGCTGCGAATCGGTGGACAGGGTTTCCAGTAGGGGCCGATCACCGTTCCCCTGGTCGTCAAGTCCCACTTCCCCCCCGTTCAGGGCGAGAGATCGCCGCACCTCTTTCGACGTCAGACCCAGTTCCTGGGCGATCATGTGTGTGGTCGGGCTCTCGACACCCCCGCTCTGCAGTCGGGCCTTGGTCCGATTGATCTTGAGCAACTGGGCCGTCTGGTTCTGAGGCAGACGCACTAGCCGCGAGTGATCCAGCAGGGACTGCAGGATCGACTGGCGAATCCACCACACGGCATAACTGATGAACTTGAAGCCGCGTGTCTCGTCGAACCGATCCGCTGCCTTCAGCAGACCGACATTCCCTTCGTTGATAAGGTCGGCCAGGGACAACCCCTGGTGCAGGTATCGCTTCGCCACGGTGACCACGAAACGTAGGTTGGCATTGACCAACCGCTTCAGGGCTTCCGGATCCCCTTCACGGCTGCGTCGGGCCATCTCCGCTTCGTCTTCGCGGGACAGCAATGAATACCTGTTGATCTCCTTGAAGTAGATCTCCAGGCTCTTCTCGTGGGTCGGGGGCAACATTGAAGTTCTGACAGCCATGATGTCTCTCCTCCCGTGGGGTGCGATACCGGCTGGAGCGCGGCTCGGGTCTGGTCGGGATGAAACCCTACCCTTCTCTCGCTCCAGGTTTAGGTTCAAGCAGGCGGTACCCTTCCAGGCCGCCGGACTCGATCAAAAGGGATATGGATGCGTCGTCACCGGCCAATTCCTCCCGGATACGCTGAAAATCCTCAGCTCCCCCTACGGGGTGACCGCCGATTTCCAGAATCACGTCTCCGGGCTGCAGACCGGCCAAGTCGGCCGGACCAGCCGGCGACACGGCGATGACCATCATCCCCTGCTCGCCCTCGACTCCGAGGGCATCTTTCAAACGATTGGTGCGAATGTCGTCTCCAGCCAGGGGGGCCAGGGACATGCCGTGCCACATGTCTCCGCCTCGTCGGGTCCTACTCCGGCTTTGAGGTTCCTCCACCGGTATGACCTCAAGCTCGATTCTTCGACCGTCTCGTTGAATCACACAGATCAGCGACGACCCGATCTCAGCATCGCTCACCAGGAATTGCAGGCCGTGATCGTCGGTCACATCCACTCCGGCAAAGCTGATGATCACATCATTGTCCTGAAGACCTGCCGCTGCGGCCGGCGAGTCGGGCAATACCGCTTCGACGAATACGCCCACGGGGACGCCGTTGCGCAGATGATCGCTGGTCCTCGCGCCCAGATAACCGCGAATAACCCGCCCATGCGCCACGATCTGCTCCAGGACCCGGCGTGCATAATTGCTGGGAATGGCGAAGCCGATCCCCTGACCCGATTTGTTGATGGCCGTATTCACGCCGATCACACGTCCGCCGAGATCCAACAAGGGACCGCCACTGTTTCCGAAGTTGATGGCGGCGTCGGTCTGTAGAAAATCCTGATAGCGTGGCGCGCCTCCGTGAATGGCCAGATCGCTTCGCCCCTTGGCGCTGACGACACCCACGGTCACGCTTCCCTCCAGGTGACCGAAGGGATTACCGACGGCAACGTCCCAATCTCCGACCGGCATGGCGTCGGAGTCGCCGAAAGGCAACGGATCGAGCGGCACATCCAAATCGATTTTAAGGACGGCCAGATCGCTGCTCGGATCACGACCCACCACCACGGCATCGTAACGCCGTTGCTCACCGCGGAACCTCACGCTCACGGCATCCGCACGATCGATCACATGGTTATTGGTCAGGACATGGCCGTCGCGGCCCACCATGAATCCCGTGCCGCTGCCGGACGGATTGAAAGGCGTCCCCTCGCCGAGCTCGCCCGGGAAATAGCGCCGATAGAGTTCATCCATGGGGTCGAGATCCATGCCTCCACCCGTCACCGAACGCTCAACGCGAATACTGACCACGAGATCACGCGCACCAGCCACAACAGCTGTGAAGGGCGACGTCGGCGCCGGCGTGGAATCGATCACGGCCACGGGCTCCGCCACGGCTAATCCACAGCACAGGGCGACAGCCGGCATCGCCAGGCGTAGCGCGCGGGACATGTGGACTAGTATTGAGCGGGCATTCATCTCGACGTACTCCTCGTTCCAATGCGTAGACAAAAACGTCGACGCCTCGTGGAGCCAATAAAAAGCGGAAAGAATTCCGGACGCTTCGTGGGAAAAGCGACAGGGTGGGATGAGGCTCACTGCGCCGGTGCGAACGCACCAGCCAGTTGCAGGGATAAACGAATCCTATCAGATACGAATACACCCAGTCAAGGGGATTCGCAACTATTCACCATTCCGGATCTCGTCCTGATCATCGAGAGGCCTTGTCTCGGAAACCTCCGCCTCGACCACTTCCACATCATCCATGACCACTTCCTCAGCGCCCTCATGATCGGCTCCAGACGCTTGAGCTGCCGAAGCGGCTTTTGCAGCTTGGCGCGCTTCGGTCTCGGTCCGGATTGAGGAAATTTCTTTTTCCTTGGCCTGCAATTCACCTTCCAAGTCACGAACCTTGTCCACAAGTGCCAGCAGAAGCGGATCCTCCAGGACATCAGAACGTCCTTCATTGACCGCGCCGTAGATCAGGCTGCCGATCTCACTGAACTGGCGCTCAATATCTCGGCTCAAGCCGAAGATGTCATAGCGCCTGACGCCGACTCGAGCCAACTCTCCAGTCTTGTCGGCCGCCACGCCGTACCATTCGGTCAGGTTCGTCTTAACATCGTCCCATAAAGCCATTTCGTGTGCCCTCCGATCGAGTCGTGCGCGAAAAATCTTGCTGTCAGTGGCATATTCATATACTAATCACTCCCCATGAGCAAGACCGACCAGCATACAGTCCTCTTCGTATCCGACACGCATTTCCATCTCGAACCGGAACCGGACGAGATGGAACGCGTTGCGCTGTTCCTGGATTTCCTCAAAATGGCGCACAAAGCGGACGAACTGGTCCTGCTCGGAGACATATTCGACTTCTGGTTCGACTACCCCCACTTCAGGCTCAAAGGCTACGAGGCCTTGCTCTCCGCCCTT
>DAOVZQ010000465.1 GCA_030635025.1 bacterium | reverse complement strand
CGCACCACCAGGGAACAGTCGCCGAAAATATTGTACTGCTCAATCAGCTTGTGACCCTCTGTGCCGGTGCCGGGATAGAGATCCAGCACCTGCATGCCGCCGCTGTAGTACAGGGCGCCGAGCACGTTGGCCGTCTCGGCCACCAGCAAGTCGACGGTCTCGGCCTGCATCTCGCAGGGCGGAATCCACGAAGCGAGCGTCGACGAGGAGTAGGTACCGATGGCGCCGTTGGGCTCGCCGGTACTGGAGGTGGCCCGTAGCCAGCCCTCTGCGAAGCACTCGGGATTGGAGAAGTCGCCGTTGGAACACGAAACGTCCAGAATCCAGGGCTGCGCCCAACCGTTCTCGAGAGCGTGGATGTCGGTAGTGGCGAAGTACGGGTTGCTCCAACTCGAACCGCTACCGTGGCCAATGTAATTGACGAGGCTGCGGCCTTCGTTCAGGGCGGTTGTGATGTGGGCCGTGGTGCCGGTGGGCTGGTAGATCTCATCCACAAAAGTGAAGGTGTATCCCAGCAGATCCTGTCGCAGCCATTCGGCGCGTTCGGAGTCCGTGGGCGAACCCTCGCTCGAGGCCAGCCCCATGGCCTTGTGATACCACTGCGCCGCGTCGCCCAGATCGGGATCCCGCTCGTAGCGGATGAACTTGGTTACCTGGTCGGAGGCCTGCTGCACGTTCTGCGCCGATATGCGGGAGACGAACAGGTCGGGGTACAGGTCGTCGCCGTCAACCATGGCGTAGCGCGTGTCGTCATCGGCGCTTTCGTAGGTCCCGACATTCGTGGGCACCTGGGTGATGTCTCCCACCAGAACCACGTAGGTCAAACCCGCGGGCGAAGTATAGCGCGTCGTGATGGCGGTCTGGATGCCGGCCGCGCTGCCGCCCACCGACGAGGTGGTGATCAGCTCTACGGGCTGACCCTTCTGCTGCTTCCACTCGACGAAAGGCACCACCGCGCTCATGAAGGCGTCGTCGGTGATCACGAGCATCGGACCGGTCGCGTAGATAGCGGCATACTTGTCGGCACCGTAGTTGGTGAACAGACCGCTGTAGAGTCGATCGAACTGGGGGTCGATCCCCGTCGCGGGTCTCGTCTTGACGTTGACGCCGCCATTGCCGGACGTGGCGACTTCGAGGCGCATGCTCCGCAGCACGGTCAACACACCCCGCTCCGCGTCGTAACGGAAGGCGTTGATACGAACCGTCACGCCGCGCACGTCGCGCACGATGAAGGGCTCGCCCAGGTCGGTCGCGATCTCGGGATAAACGCCGCCGCCGGTATAGAAGGGGCCGCGACGGTAGGGAATCGATTCGGGATTCACGTCACGCGTCAAATGCCCCTTGGAGGGCAGGACGGGAGATACGGTGAGATCTTCCCAACGGCTGTCGATCACTCGAATGGACGGCGTGCCTTCATCGGCGATCGCAACACTCCAGGAAATGTAAGGCAGTTCGGGCAGCCCTTGATCCATGTGCCAGACATGGCCGGGCAGGGCGAGCTTTGTGTGGGTTTGCCCGTCGATATCGAGCGAAGACATATGGAAACCCGGTACATCCACATCGACGATGACGGACGAGCCGGAGCCCGAAGCCTGAATGCTTGGTTCTGCGACATCAACACTGCCCTGATCCACCCAGGCGGCGCCGGCCGGCATACCAAAGGTCAAGACCCCAGCCAAGATAAGAAACAACTTTATCCTGGAACGCATCGACGGACTCCTTTCTAAGGATTGGACGAACGAGGGAATGTCTCTGCGGGGACCTTGATTATACTCTATATTGCACTGGAAACACAAGGATTACGCTCATCCCAGGCTAAATATACCCCTGAACTCTACAATAGGCGGCGGCGGCCCTTTCGGACCGCCGCCCAGACTGTCGACGACTTGTTCTTTGATTACTTAATGGACTCCACGGCTTCCTGGTCGCAGAGCGTCGCCCAGCGGCCCGAGAAGAATCCACCCGGGCGATCTTCGATCTGGACATACTCGCCGCCCAGAACGCCTTCCACCGTCTCCGCGGCATTGATCCACTCGCCCCGGAACATGCCGTGACCCGGATCCTCGCCAGGACCGTAGGTGCCGGCCAGCAGACCGCGGAACTGACCACCGCGATTGATATACTTGCCGAAGAACACGGCCTCACCTGCATCGTTGACGCCGTAACGGCCACGCAGGAAGCCCATCATGCGGCCCCAGACATCGACCCAGCGGCCCTTGAAGAAACCATCGGCCAGGACGGTGCCCTCTTCGTCGATCAGGGGCTCGGCGATCCAAATACCGCTCAGAAAACCCTTGGGGCAGAGATCGAGATCACTCAGCAGATGACCCTCGATACGCAGGGCATTGCCCATCTCATCCACGGGGTAGGTCTCATCCAGACCGGCCACGTCGACCATGGCGAAATCGAGGCTGATCTGGGGAGTCGACAGATGGAGCATGTTGACGGTGGGATCCTCGTTCGTCTCGACATCGTCCAACACGGGAGGCTCGATGATCTCGATGATCAGACCGTCGAAATGAGGACCGGTGTGCGAAACCCACGCCACCGTATGGCGATCGATCCGGGGATGCACGAGCGCATCGCGGGGACGCTCGAAGAGGATCACGCGCCGGACCACGACCACACCGCGATCCACGCGCAACATGCCGCTCCAGTCCATCGCATCGTAGTCTTCCTCGATATCCTCGATGACACCGTCCAACTGGCCCCAGAGCAGCTTCACAACCGTGATCGTCGGACGGTTCGGCAGGGTGGGATCACCGTTGGCGACATCGTCCTCATTGGCCTGGTCTTCCGGCTTGTCCTTCATCGTATTGTCG
>DAOVZQ010000103.1 GCA_030635025.1 bacterium | reverse complement strand
TCGACATCACCCTGCCACGTGTGCATGTCAAGGACGAGACCCCCGAAGCGTCGTCCGGAGCCGACGCGCCCACCGAGGACCAGGCGGCGGCCTGGGGCGAGGCGCTGGGAGAGAGCGAAGATTGATCTGAAATCGCGTTATCGATGACTGGACGCAGCCCGGTCGCACGGGCTATAATCTAGTTACCTACAGGGTATTAGCCGCCGTCGCCAACGGCGTTTAGATTGGCTCGAACGTCCCCGTTCGGGGGCAAGGAAGGTCGCTATGGCAGACACGAAAACAATCCTCATCGTGGACGATGAGCAGGACGAACTCACCTGGCTGACCGCGTTCTTCACGGACAACGGCTACCGGACCGACACGGCCGTCGACGGGGAAGAGGGCTTCGCCAAGGCCAAGGGCGTCGACCTGATCACCCTGGACATCACAATGGACAACCAGTCCGGTGTGAAGATGTTCAAGCAGCTCCAGGGCGATCCCGAAACCAAAGACATTCCCGTGATCATGATCACCGGCGTCGCTCGCGAGTTCCAGACCTTCCTCAAGCGCACCAAGCAGGTCGAGGAACCCCAGGGCTACTTCGAAAAACCCGTCGATCGCGACGCGCTGCTGGCCAAGGTCAAGGAACTGATCGGCTGAGCCGGTCCGTCCGGAATCGATACCCTTCGCCCAGGCCCGACGGCGGCGCTCCCGTGCGCCGCCGCCCTGTTTCCGGACTGTTTGCTTGACAGCGCATGAAGACAGGTTACATCATCCATGAGTACTCCGTATCACCTCTCCAAGACCGGATGGACAGGACCATGACCGCTGAGAGACACAAGCCGATACGCGTCCTGCTCGTGGACGACGAGGCCGATCTGGTCGACTTTTTGGCCCACCGGCTTCTCAAGCAGGGCTATACGGTGTCCGCCATCACCGACCCCACCGAAGCCCTGGAGATCGTGCGGAAACAGATCTTCGATGTGGCGCTGCTCGATCTGAAGATGCCCCAGATGGACGGCATCGAGCTGCTCGCCGAGATCCACGCGGTCCAGCCCTATCTGGAAGCGATCATGCTGACCGGACACGGCTCCACCGATTCGGCGCTGGCGGCCGGACGTCTCAAGGCCTTCCGCTACCTCATCAAGCCCTACGATTACGACGAGCTGATCCAGCAGATCGAGCGGGCCTGGGTGCGGCGCGAGGAAATCCTGGAAGCCGCGTACAACAGGGAATTGCAGGAGGCCATTTCGCCGGGCCATACCTCGCACGAAATCCTCCACATGGGCGACGAACTGCGCCGCAAGTATGAGCGTGACTGAAACACGGGTCGCCATTGTCGGCGGCGGCAAGGCCAGCCACGATTTCCTGCGCATGATCCACGGCGCGCCCCGCCGGTTCGGCCTGACGGTCGTCGGCGTGGCCGATCCCGTGCCCGACTCCGCCGGTCTGCGCTATGCCCGTGAGATCGGTGTCGAGACAATCACGTCCGATTACCGCGACCTCCTGAACCGCGACGACGTCGATCTGATCGTGGAGTTGACCGGCGACCGCCACGTCAGCGACGAGATCACCAGCGCTCTGCCGCCCCACGTGCACTTCGTCGATCACTATGCCTCGCGGTTTTTCTGGGACCTGTTCTACATGATCGAGCACACGACCCGCCTGCGCCGCAAGAGCGAGGAGCAGCTGCGCACCGAGCGTAACCGTCTGCAGAACATCCTGGACAGCATGCCCTTTGAGATCCAGGTCATCAGCACCGACTACAAGGTCCAGCTCGCCAACCGCACCTTCCTCGAAAACAACCTGCTGGAAATCGAAGACGTGGTGGGACACTACTGCTACGACGTGGAGATGCTCACCCGCGGCCCCTGCGACGTGAGCATCGACGGCTGTCCGCACAACAGTTCGCTCAAGGCCGGCCACGCCGTGTCCACGGTCGTCAGCATGGTCGACGACGACGGCACCGAACACTTCGCGTCGGTCCGCGCCGCGCCCATCCGCGACGACCAGGGCAACGTCCTGGGAGTCGTCGAGTCGACCCTGGACATCACCGACCGGATGGCAACCGAGGGCCATCTCAAGGAGACCCGCGAGCGTCTCGACCAGTTCATCGATACGGCGCCGCTGCTGATCTACATGACCGACGCCGCACGGCGGATCCGCGTCGCCAACCGCTTCACCCTGGACTCGCTGGGTCTCGACGAAGGCCAAGTCGTCGGACATACCATGCGTTCCCTGCTGCCCGAACCGGCCGCGAGCGAGATTCAGTCCGCGGAAAGACGGGTCCTGCAGACCGGCCAGAGCGCGGTTCACAAGGGCGCCATGATGCTTCAGGGCCGGGATCTCCACTATCGCGCCACCCTGTTCCCCGTTCATGACGACGACGAGGTGGTCGGCCTCTTCAACATGATCGAGGACACAACCGAACTGACCGAAAGCGAACGCAAGCTGGCCCTGCGCAGCGCCGAGTTGACCGAGACGCGGCAACTGCTCGAGGGCATCATGGACAACAGCCGCGACCTGATCTTCCTGGCCGACGCCGAGGGGCTGGTGATCTCGTTCAACAAGGGCGCCGAACAGGCGCTCGGCTACGATTCGGGTGAAGTGGTCGGCAAGCCCGTCAGCGATTTCTGCCGGCAGCCCGTCGAGTGTACCGAACTCTTCGAACTGACGATCGCCGATGGCCATGCCGAAGCGTACGAGATGCCCTTCGTGCGCCGGGACGGGGAAATCGTCCTGTGCAACGTCTCGTTGACGACCATTCACGAGAGTCCGGGGGCGGAAAACGAGATCATCGGCATCTGCCGGGACATCACGACGCGACGCCGTCTGCAGGACGACCTGGTCCGTTCGGATCGTCTGGCAGCCATCGGCAAGATGGCCGCGGGCGTGGCCCACGAGATCAACAACCCCCTGGCGGTCATGGATTCCATCGCCGGCGTTTTGTCGGATACGCTCGAGGAAGAGGGCGATCGGCTGTCAGACGAGAACCGGGAGCTTCTGGAAAAAGCGGCGAGCCGACTGAGCAATCAGGTCAAGCGCTGCTCGAACATCACCCACGGCCTGCTCGGGTTCACACGCAAATCCCAGTCCAGCCGGGAGCAGGTGGACGTGCAGTCGCTGCTCGAGGAATGTCTCGACCTGCTCCAGTCCGAGATGAAGGGCGCGGGCGTGAATATCGAACGGCGCTACTCGCCCGACCTGCCGCGGATCGAGACGGCGCCGTCGTTGCTGCAGCAGATCCTGGTCAACCTGTTCAAGAACGCCTGCGACGCCATCGAGGAGACGGGCCGAGGCTCCGGCGTCATCACCCTTTCGCTCGAAATGACCGACGGTATGATAGCCATTGGTGTGGAGGACGACGGTGTGGGCATCCCGTCCAAGGCCCTGGACAAGATCTTCGATCTCTTCCAGACCACCAAGCCGGTCGGCAAGGGAACCGGCCTCGGTCTGGCCATCGTCCATGACGTTGTCGAGCGGCTGGGCGGCGAGATCCAGGTCCGCAGCGAAGAGGGCAGCTGGACCCGCTTCACGCTCTTTCTGCCAAGAACGGCACCCCCTACGGATTAACCTTATTTCTCCTGCTTTTTTGCGCGCCAGGGGTCTAAACTCACGTCGATATGGTGAGGTTCGCGTAAGGAGGCAGGCCATGGCTGATGAATCCCGCAAGCATCCCCCCGAGCCGCCCGCACACGGTGGCTGGTCCGAGCTTCTGCACACCGAGGATTACTGGTCGATCTGGCTCGGCCTGGCCCTGATCGTGGCCGCGTTGGTCGTGTATCTGCCCCGACCGCCGACCGATCTCCAGGCCAAGATCGACACGGCCAACACCGGTCTGGCGGAAGCCGAGGCGAGCGCGCCTATCAAGACCATCGCCTGGTACGATGCCCTCGACGCCAAGTCCAAGCTCAAGTGTACGAGCGAATCTTGCGGGAAGTCGCTGACTCGTTTCTTCGCCAAACCTCACGGTTGGGATACCAACCCCCTGCACGCGGTGGTCAGCGGGGAGGAGCGCGCCGAGGCCCTGAAGGCCGCCGCCGAACCGGGCCATGCCATCAAGCGCGAAGCCGCCGCCACCGCCTACTCGGTGGCCATGGCCGCCGAGACCGCCGCGCGAGCCGCCGGCTTCGCCGACGAGACGCTGAACGCCGCAGCCGAAGACGAGATCGACGCCTGGCGCGCCGCGAATGCCGCCGAGTCCCGCGCCAAGAAAAAGACCAGGGTTGCCGCCTATAACCAGCTCCTGAATCTGGCCGGCGTATGCATGGTCCTGGCGCTGGTCTTCGGCGTGGGCGTGCGCGCCATGGGCGGTTCCTTCCGGCGTTTCTGTCTGGGCTTCGTCTTCGTCTTCGCCGTGGCGGTCCTGTCGTACATGGCCGCCCAGCAGAGCCTGATGAAGGAGTACGGCATCGGCTACGCGGCGTGGGCGATCCTCTTCGGCATGATCATCAGCAACACCGTCGGTACGCCGCGCTGGGTCGAACCGGCGGTGCGGACCGAGTACTTCATCAAGACAGGCCTGGTGCTGCTGGGCGCGGAAATCCTCTTCGGCAAGATCATCACGATCGGCATCCCCGGTATTTTCGTGGCCTGGCTGGTGACGCCGACCGTTCTGATCGTCGGCTTCTGGCTGGGCAACCGCTATCTGAAGATGCCCAGCAAGACCCTGAACGTGACTATCTGCGCCGCGGCGTCGGTCTGCGGCGTTTCGGCCGCCATCGCTACCGCCGCGGCCTGCCGGGCCAAGAAGGAGGAGCTCACTCTGGCGGTGGGTCTCTCGCTGATCTTCACGGCGCTGATGATGATCGGCATGCCGGCGTTCATCAAGGCCGTGGGCATGGGCGAGATTCTCGGCGGCGCCTGGATGGGCGGCACCATCGACGCGACCGGCGCGGTGGCCGCAGCCGGCGCCTTCCTCGGCGACAAGGCGCTGTACACGTCGGCCACGATCAAGATGATCCAGAACGTGATGATCGGCGTGGTCGCCTTCTGCGTGGCGCTGTACTGGACCATGCGCGTGGAGCGTCAGGCGGGCGCCAAGGTAGGGGCGTCCGAGATCTGGATTCGCTTCCCCAAGTTCGTGCTCGGCTTCATCGGCGTCTCGGTCATCTTCTCGATCATCTATCAGGCCATGGGCGCCGACGTCGGCTACGCGCTGATCGATCACGGCGTGATCCGCGGTGGCACGAAACTGCTGCGCGGCTGGATGTTCTGCCTGGCGTTCGTGAGCATTGGGTTGGCGACGAATTTCCGGGAACTGGCGCATCACTTCAAGGGGGGCAAACCGCTGTTGCTCTATGCGTTCACGCAGGGGTTCAACCTGTTGCTGACGTTGTTCATCGCGTGGCTTTCGTTCTTCGTCGTGTTTCCACATATCACGGAGAAAATCTGATGGCCCGGCAAGGTGAAAGGCCCGCCTGGGCGCGATGGGGGCTGCTGCTGGCAAGTGCGGTCGGGGTTTGGCTGTTCATGTTCGTAGTGGCGCCGGGGGTGCGGCGGGTGCCGGTGGTGGGGGAGGCGCTGGATGTCGTGCGGGAACTTGAGATCGATGCTTCAGCACTATTTTATACGGAGATCGAATCGTTCAGTCGCGCGGAATTGATGATCAGGGAGTCAATGTCAACACAACGAAATGTACTGACCGACGATTCATAGACAGCTCAATATTATCCACATTTACACGTGTAAACAGAATCGAAATCCGGATGCGACTGGATGATGAGAGGCCCTCTGTGTTATAGTAGTTGGTCGCTCATCCCGATGCCCCACTCAACAGGTGACCACCAGCCATGAGCAGACGCCCGAAGCGAGCCCTCATCCTCGCGGCCCTCATCAGTACGCTCTTTTTCGCCATAGCCGCCCAGGCCGTGCCGATCACCTTCCAGGTCCGCATGTCTCAACAGGTCCAGCTCGGCATTTTCGATCCCGCCCAGGACTTCGTCGACCTCGCCGGTTCCTTCAACGGCTGGGGCGGTGCCCCGCTGACGCCTCTGGCCGACGCAAACGGCGACACCATTTACGAAGTCACCCTCGACGGCTTCACCGCGTCGGAATACATCGAGTTCAAATTCCGTATCAACGGCCAATGGGACGGCACCGAGGAGTTTCCCGATTACGGTAACAATCGTTCGTACACCGTGCTGGAGAGCGACAACCTGATCGACGTCTGGTACAATGAGTTCGCCCCGGCCGGCGGTCACGACGGGGTCGGCGAACTCCACTGGTGGAACGATTCGGTCTTCTACGAGATCCTCGTGCGCAGCTTCAGCGACAGCGACGGCGACGGCATCGGCGATTTTCAGGGTCTGACCCAGAAGCTCGACTATCTCAACGACGGCGACCCGAACACCGACACCGATCTCGGTGTCACCGGCCTCTGGCTCATGCCCATCAACGACTCGCCGAGCTACCACGGCTACGACGCGATCGACTATCGCGCCATCAATCCCGACTACGGCACCATGGCCGACTTCGAGGCTTTCCTCGCCGCCGCCCACGCCCGCGGCATCAAGGTCATCATCGACTACGTCATGAACCACTGCTCCGACCAGCATCCCTGGTTCGTAGCGTCCAGACAGAACGATCCCGCCTACCGCGATTACTTCCGCTGGTCACCAAGCGATCCCGGCGAGACGGGTCCCTGGGGCCAGGACGTCTGGCATTGGTACAACTCGGATTGGTACTACGGTCTTTTCTGGGGTGGCATGCCGGATCTGAACTACGATACGCCCGCGGTGAAGAACGCCATGTTCGAGACGGCGACCTACTGGCTCGACACCATCGGCGTGGACGGCTTCCGTCTCGACGCCGTGCTCTACATCGACGAGAACCCCGGCGAGCTCCAGAATACACCGGAGACGCTGCAGTTCTGGCAGGACTACAACACGCATGTAAAAGCGGTGAATCCCGAGGCCTTGTCGGTGGGCGAGGCCTGGACCGCCACCAGCACCGTGATCCAGTACGTGACCGACGATCGTCTCGACCTCTGCTTCGAGTTCGATCTGTCCTACGCCATGATCAATGCCGTCAACGATGCCAGCGGCAGCTACCTGAGCGGCCTGGCCAACCAGATCTATGGCCTCTATCCGTACCTTCAGTACGCCACCTTCCTCACCAATCACGATCAGAACCGATCGTTCAATGCCCTCGGCCAAGACGAGAGCAAGGCCAAGGTGGCCGCGGGCGTCTACCTGACCTTGCCGGGCGTTCCGTTCGTCTACTACGGCGAGGAAATCGGCATGATCGGCACCAAGCCCGACGAGTACATCCGCACGCCCATGCAGTGGACCGACGGGCCCGGCGCCGGGTTCACTACCGGCACGCCCTGGCAGGCGATCAACTGGAACTACGAGCAATACAACGTGCTGGTGGAAGAGTCGGATTCGGAGTCGCTACTGAACTGGTACAAGCGGCTGATCCGGGTGCGGAACGAGACGCCGGCGTTGCGACACGGCACGTATGCTCCGCTGTCGAGCTCGGCCGTGCCGGTCCTGGCCTTCGTACGCGCCGACGAAACGCAGACGGTGCTCTGTCTGGCCAACATGTCGCCCATCGCCCAGGGCGGCGTCACGTTGACCGGGTACGAAGGCGCCCTCCCGCCCGGCGAATATGAGATCACCGATCTGCTCGATCCCGCCGACACCCGGACGATCACGATCACGCCCGAGTTCGAGATCACCAACATGAGCCTGGCGGGCCACGAGGTGCGGGTCTACGAGTTCGAGAGCGGTACCGCCGTGGATCCTGATCCGGACGGACCACCGCAGACCGGCCTTCGCCTCGAACAGAATCATCCGAACCCCTTCAATCCCTCGACGACCATCCGCTACGCATTGCCGGCACGATCCCACGTGCGGATCGGCGTCTACGACGCTGCGGGTCGGGAAGTGACCGTACTGCAGGACGGTGTACAAGGGGAGTGG
>DAOVZQ010000346.1 GCA_030635025.1 bacterium | reverse complement strand
CGTCTCGGATATCCAGGAAAAGCGTTCGTCTCTCGCAATCGTGGCGGTCCTGGATCACCAGGACGCAATCAAGGGCCATGCCGACGTCCGTATGTATGACATGAAGCTGGCCGTGCTGGACAGCCTGGCGCCGGTCGAAACGACCCTCACCTTGGACGAGACCGAAGTCTTTCTCGGCAATGATGATCTGCTGGTCGCGGCGGTCGATGTCCGGCTCGCCGACGGACAGCGTGTGGGCCGGGCCGTGGTGGGTCTGCGACGCGGTACGATCGAGGCCCTGGTGACCCGCGCCCGTAGGCAGATGATCATGGTGTCCGCCGCGTTGCTGGGAGTGGGGCTGCTCGTGTCGATCCTGCTCATGCGGGCGTTGATGCGACCGATCGCGACCCTGCGCAAGGGACTCGAAAGGATCGGCCAGGGCGATCTGGACAGTCCCATGCGACTGAACGATCGCACGGAATTGGGTCTATTGGCCGATACCGTCGATGATATGGCGGCCCGGATCCGCGACTCCCAACGCGACATGGTGGAGAAGGAGCGCCTGGCTCACGAGATGGATCTGGCGCGCAACATTCAGCTTTCGTTGTTGCCGGACACCTACACGTCGGCCGGAGACTTCGTGATCGAGGGGTCCTATCAGGCCGCGGCGGAGGTCGGCGGCGACTACTTCGATGTCTTCGAGTTGCCGAACGATCTAGTGGGCTGCATCATCGCCGACGTGGCCGGCAAGGGTCTGAGCGGTTGCCTGGTGACATCCATGCTCGCGGTTCTCATCCGGTCCCTGAGGGACCGCTACGAGTCGCCGCGCGAAATGCTGGTGGCCTTGGAAAACGGACTGGTCGATCAACTCGCGCCGGGCGTTTTCGTGACGGCGTTCTATGGGATACTGGACGCGCAGAATGGTGTCATGACGTACGCCTCGGCAGCGCACAGCCCTCTGCTGATCCATCGGGCCGCCACGGGTGAGATCGAGACCCGCGAAACCCGCGGTATTCCCATCGGGGCCGTGCGCGGCGGCATGCTCGGCACCACGCTCGTCGACGATACGATCACCCTCGACCCCGGCGACTTTATCCTGCAGTACACCGATGGTCTGAACGAAGCCCCGCATGCCGAAACCGAGGAAGAGTTCGGGTTCGAGCGTGTGAAGACGATCATCAACCGTGAGGTGGGTCACGGTCGGCGCTCGGTGCTGTCCGCCTTGCAGAATGAAGTAACGCGATGGTCGGGCGATCTGCCCCAGAGTGATGACCTCACCCTTTTGGCCATCAGCCATGAGGGAGCCACGCATCGGTTGGCCGCGGAAAAATTGACCGCCCTCACGTCTGACGAGGATCTGATGAACGCCATGGGCGAGGCCCCGCATCTCAGTCTGGTTGCGGATCTGGAACAGCTTGATGCCATCGGGAACTGGCTGCCGGAGATAGAGGGGCCGAGGCGGCTTACGGATGAGGAGAGGGATCTGCTCGAAACGGGTCTTTATGAGATTTGCGCCAACATCGTCGAGCATGGTTACGAGCGGGACACGGACCGGATCCTGGATCTCTGGTGGCGTTGTGAAGGTGCGGACGTGGTTCATGAAGATGTGGACGACGGGAACGACGAAATTCGGGGACATTTCCTGATCCGGGATCGAGGCGCGCCCTTTGATCCCAAGACCTGGTCGCCCCCGGATCTGAAGGACCGCGTTACGCGAATGAAAGGTCGCGGTCTGGGAATGCTGGTTGTGGACAAACTGGTCAGCGACAAGACCTATTTGCCGGGGACGGCCGTAGGCAACTTGTACCTGGTCAGATTTAATGCGCTGCTGGGCAGCGGTAACATGGAGGAAACGAATGTCTAGCCTTATGACACTCAGCCTGGACGTGGAGCGCTACGGCGAGCCGGTCCTCTTCGTGAAGGGACGAATCGACGCTACCGCGGCACAGGAACTGCGCGAGGAATGCGCAAACCTGAGGACCGCGGGTCATCTGAAGCTCGTCGTCTCTCTGGCCGACGTGGGCTTCGTATCGTCCAGCGGGTTGGGCAGTTTCCTGGTCATCAGCGAGGAATTCAAGAGCGCCGGCGGAGAGGTCATCTTCGCGGCGCCCGTGCGCTCGGTGAGCCACGTTCTGAAGCTATTGAACCTGGATCAGTTTCTGGAGATTGCACCCGATTTGCCGTCGGCCCTGGGCCTGGTACCGGCCTAGCGCTCAGTAGACCAAAAAGCCGACCGGCCCCAATTGTGGGAGCCGGTCGGCTGTCGATTTGTTATGCCATGATCCGTGCCCGTATGGCGGCGCCCCGACCGGGGGGCGTCGCATTGCTATTTGTACTGCGACTTCAGTCCGCCCCAACTCATGTCGTCGTTGCCGATCGGTTCGCACGCATGATCGTTGCTGACGCCGGGGGAGGCTGCGAACTGGTAGAAGTCGGATGTTGAGCGTGCGCCGCCCTCGCCGTCGGGGCATCGCATGTTGGAGTGCATGTCCTTGTCTCCGCTGCCGCCTTCGTCCAACTGCGCTTCACCGGGCAGCAGCAGCGCCAGGAGACCCGCGTCGTCGGGTTCGTTGGTGTCGTAGACCACGGCGTCGAGCAGGTTCACGGTCGTCACGGCCGTGGCGGTGGGGAAGTCGGCCGCGTCACCGGCGTAGAGCGCCACGGCATCGGCGCCGTTCTGCAGGCCGTTGGACGGAAAGATGATCGACGGCGTGGGCACGACGCCGGCGTTGCCGAGCAGGAAGAATCCGTTGGCGTCGAGGCTGTACCCGTCCAGGTCGAAGGCGCTGTAGGATGCGTCGATGTATCCGTTGTAGAACACCATCACGAGTCCGTCGAGGGGGGCGCCCGCGTCACCATACAGCTCGACGAATTCCAGAACGTCGATGCTATAGGTATCGGCATCGACCTCGTTGATCAGGACTTCGGCCTGTGCCGATACCGCACCGGTCGTCAGCACCAGCGCGAATACCATCAGTAGCTTAGACATCATACGACCTCCGCTCTATGGGTTGATGCCGATTCGTCTCTTACCGGCATCCAATCCGTATCTCATGGACGCGATTTCATCCGTGAGATATGATACGTCAACGTGCAGGATATTATATCACTTATTGGGTCTGAAAATCAATCTTTGCAGGGGAGTCGAAAAGCCAGGTAAAGTCTCGGTTATCGGGCAGGATCTCCATATCCAGTATCGCCGCAATGAGTTCGCGCTGCTCACCGGCGCGGTAGGGATTATAGTATTCCCATACGACATGTCCGCCGTGTGTCACTTCCAGAGCCCGTCCGTTGTCAGACTCGACGATCAGGGTGTGCCCGTTGGCCAGCCGTCGAGCGGCGCCGCAGGTCTCGGAGTAGAGTGGCGTTTCCGGCGTGTTCGCGTACAGCCAGACAACGTCCAGCGTGACGGGGTCGAACTCCATGACACGGGAACGCCCCGTCTGGCCCAGGTTGTCGAAGAGCAGCATGTTGCCGTTGCCCAGGATGGTCGGTTCGTGCTGTCTCGACCAGTCGCCCGTCGTCGCCCAGACGATAGTTTCGGTGCGGGGATCCAGTACGGCGATCACATCCAGCTCGCGAATCGAGATCAGGAGATTGCCTTCGCGGAAGGCCGGTACGCGATCGGCCAAACTTCCGTCGAGTAGTTCGAGCGTGTTGGTGTGGAAGATATCGCCGGAGACAGGCGGATCGGGGAGCAGATCGGCGAAGGGCGAATTCTCGAAGGCTTCCAGCAGGGGGATCCTGCGCTGGAAACGGCCGTCTGCGTCGAGCAGGGTCACGGCATCGAGCAGGACGGGATCTTCAGGGTGTAGACGAGGCAGGACGCAGGCTTCCCGGGTCAGCACATAGATGTTGCCCGAGGCGTCCAGGTCCAGGTCGTGATGGCAATGGCCGGCGTAGCTCCACTGGAGTCGCGAGTCGCTGTCGAGCCGGATCAGGGCGTGCCCTTCGTAGATGGCGAGCAGGTCGCCGT
>DAOVZQ010000395.1 GCA_030635025.1 bacterium | reverse complement strand
CGACCACGGCACGAAGCGACGCGAGTCGGGGCGCGGCATCCAGGGCGCCGTGTCTCCGGTCTGGCTACTGCCGGGAAAGATCAGGCCGGGATACTGGTGACGAAAGCCCGCCCAATGTACAGAGTGGCCGCACTCGGTCAGGGCCCGATGCAGCAGGGCCTGATAGGTGACAATACCCCCATGGAAAGGCGGCGCAGGTCCCAGCAGGCCCAGCTTCATCACGCCTCCAACCGGCGGGCGATCGCCGCACGGACCATCTCGGGCGTGAGAGAGTCCAGGCAGAACTCGGGCTGTGTGCAGGTCGGCTGGAAGAAGCACTTGCACGCCTGGGCCGGCTGGACGATCTCGCCGCGCCCGTACAATTCGAATTCATTGGGATTGAAGATGTTGTTGAGCAGCACGAGCTGTTTCTGCAGACCGATAGCCAGGTGCATGGCCATGGTCACCGCCGTCACCACCACGTCGCAGCGGTTCATCACCGCCGTGAATATGCGTAGGGGGTACACCCCCGGGTAGAAGGCGCCGGTTTCGGCGGCCAGCCGACGGTTCTTCTCGTTCTCCTCGGGTCCGCCCAACAGCAGGGGGCAGCAGCCATCGGCCACCAGCAGTTTTGCCAGTTCGGCCCAGTATGCCTCGGGCCACAAACGGCTTGTCCAGCGCCCGCCGCACCCCGTATTCAGACCGACGACCGGCCCCTCGAAAGGCAACTCGAAAGCGGGCGCTTCGGCCGACGTATCCAGCAGGTAGGACTCCCCCGCGAATTCGTAACCGCTGACCGCGAAGATTTCCTGCAGGTATGACAAGGCGTTGGACTGGTTGACGTCGTCGAAGAGACCCGTGAGAAACTTGGCCTGGGCGGGTCCACCGTCGGCCGGTTCGCAGAAGCCGTCTTCGCCGAGACGGAATCCACGCTTCTCGCGGGCGTCGATCTCGTTGGCCAGGGCGCAGGCTTCGCGGTCCTTGTCCAGGTTGAGCAGCAGGTCGAACTCCACATGGCGCGCCCAGAGGATCGTCGCCGGATCGAAGAGCCGCGGGTCGTCGACCTCCGACGGCAGCAGGTCGGGAAACTGCGTGACCCAGGTAATGCGGTGGTTCGGAAAATCACGGCGCAAGGGAAACAGCAGCGGCGTGGTGCGGATCACGTCGCCGGCCGCACCGAGCTTGATGATCAGGATGCGGCCCTCGCGAGCCACGAACTCCGGACAGTCCCCGCAGTGGACGCCACGCTCCTTGTGGGGCTTGCAGGGAATATCACCGCGAAAATGGAGACAGTCTCTCCGGACGTCCATGCGTTCAGTCCTCTTCGAGTTGGTTCAAAATAATCTCGGTGCTCTCGTTCAGATCCGGTGGCAGCCCCAGATCGCGCGCGGCCTCCAGCGCCCGCCGCGCCTGGTCCGGGTTGCTGGCGGCCACCAGGACCAGACCGAGACGATGATAGACCAGGGCTTTCTGGACTCGATCGTGGGATTCGCGCAGGGCCTGGTCGAGGAAACCCTGGGCGCGGACCAGGTCACCCTCCAAATGCCAGGCATGACCGAGCCGCCTGTGGGCTTCGCAGAGTTCCCAACCCGAGCACTCACGTATTTCCTGATCCTCCAGCCAAACATTGACGCGGTACATGGCCGTCGACCCGTCACCCGCGGCCAGCGCCAGGTCCGCTCTGATCAGCAGCGGGCTCAGCCGATTGCGAACCTGAGCCAGTTGTTTTCTGAGCTCCGACTCCACATGATCGAGGTCGGCCGGCAGCCCCTTCCGCAGAGCCATGTCCATCAGCCCGGCGGCCCTTTCCATCTCTCCGCGATTCTTCAATAGACTGGCCAACATCAGACACCCGATTCCCGCATCCTCGTCATCCTTGGCTACGGTGTCGTGGAATATTGATTCCGCCCGGGCTTCGTCGCCGGCTGCAAGCGCTTCGAGCGCGCGGTTGAGCGTGTAGCCGTATGACCGTTCCGTCTGGTCCGACGGAGGCGCCAGGAACTTGACCGTATAGCTGCCTCCGGTGCGGGTGTCGGCCGTAAGGGTGACCGCTATGGATTCATCCCGCCCCCAGGGAATCTTGATCTTGTGGCGCGATTCGTCGTTCTGTTGATAAAGCAGCGATCTGTCGGCCAGGCGCAACACGTTCACGTCGCACAGCAGCAAGCCGCCCTCCACCGACAGGATCCAGGATCGCACCTGAAGATCATCGTAAGAGACACGGAACTGCACGGCCTCTCCGGGCTCGAGGTTGTAGACCTCGGCGGCCCACGGCTCCCACAGCCCCTCGGAGACGGCGGCCGGAGCGGCGACGGCGAACAGGCAGATCAAGACGATAAGACTGGTGCAACGAACCATGGAATCAATTCTCCTTAGCCGTGCCGCAATACGATGCTATCTTGGCCGACGTACCGAACATATCGGAACGATCGTCAGAAGACAAGAGACGGCAGCCCCCGAGGAGACCCGATGAGCGAGATCATCAACCTGACCCTGGGCCATTCCCCCGACCCCGACGACGCCTTCATGCACTACGCCCTGGCCAAGGATAAGATAGAAACCGGTCCCTACCGCTTCGAGCACATCCTGCAGGACATCCAGACGCTCAACGAGCGCGCGACCCGCGGCGAACTGGACATCACGGCGATCAGCGTCCACGCCTACGCCTACGTGTCGGACAAATACGCCCTGCTGCCGTCGGGCGCGAGCATGGGCGACCGCTACGGCCCCATGGTCGTGGCCAAGACGGCCTGGGAGCCCAAAGACCTCGACGGCAAGCGCATCGCCATCCCCGGTTTGATGACCAGCGCCTACCTGGAGCTCAAGCTGGCCCTGGCCGAGTTGGGCGCGGATTTCGAACCGTTCGTCGTGCCTTTCGACGAGATCATGCAGCGCGTGGTCGCCGGTGAATACGACGCCGGCCTGATCATTCATGAGGGACAGCTCACCTACGCCAACCTGGGTCTGCACAGCTGTCTCGAGCTGGGCATCTGGTGGGACGAGCTGACCGGCGGGCTGCCCCTGCCCCTGGGCGCCAATACGATCAACAAGCGCCATGGAGCGGCCATGCCCGACATCGCGCGCATCCTCGAACACTCCATCCGCTACGGCCTGGACAACCGCGACGAGGCCCTGGCCTACGCCCTGGGCTGGGCCCGCGACATGGAAACCGACCTGGCCGATGAATTTGTCGGCATGTATGTGAACCACTGGACCCTCGATTACGGCGAGAAGGGCCGCGCCTCCATAAGGGAGCTGCTCGACCGGGCGTTTGCCGCCAAATTGATTCCCGAGGTGAAGGATCTGGAGTTCGTAACCGTATAATTATAGATCAACAATAACGGGAAACTCTCTCAGTCGGTTTTGCATAGGGCAAGACACGAATCGAGAGGGTTTTCTCATATTGTGGCTCCAGTCATAATGATAACGAAATCCCGATACCCAATATGTAAGATTGCAAAACT
>DAOVZQ010000414.1 GCA_030635025.1 bacterium | reverse complement strand
GCCTGCGAGGTCACCCTGCAACCCATCCGCCGCTTCGGCTTCGACGCGGCCATTCTCTTCAGCGATATCCTGATCCCGCTCGAAGGCATGGGCGCGCCCTTCCACTTCGACGACGGCGGACCGAAGATGGAAACCCCCATCCGCGACGAGGCCCAGATCAAGGCCCTGCGCGTGGTCGATTCGCCCGAGCATACGGGCTTCGTGGCCGACGCTATCAAACTGATCAAGACCGAACTCGGCGACCGCACGCCGCTGATCGGATTTGCCGGCGCGCCGCTGACCCTGGCCTCATACATGATCGAAGGCGGCGGCTCGAAGGACTTCCGTCATCTCAAGACCATGCTCTACTCCCGACCCGATCTGCTGCGCGACCTGCTCGACAAGCTGGCCGACCAGATCCTCGACTACCTGCGCATGCAGGTGGCCGCCGGCGTCGACGCGATCCAGCTCTTCGATACCTGGGGCGGCATCCTACACCCCCAGGACTACGAGGCCATAGTCATGCCCGGCATCAGGAAGATCCTGGGCGGACTCGAAGGCACCGTGCCGCGCGTCTATTTCCTCAAGGGCTCCGCACCCTACCTGGACCTCGTGAAGACCATCCCCTGCGAGGCCTACGGCGTGGACTGGACCCTCGACCTCGCAACCGCCGCAGACCGATTGGGCCGCCCCGTCCAGGGCAACCTGGACCCGCTGGCGCTCTTCGGCACGCCCGAGGAAATCCGGCGTCGCGCTCTGGAGATCTGTAGGCTGGGCGACAACACGCCGGGCCACGTTTTCAACCTCGGCCACGGCATCCTGCCGCAGACACCGATCTCGAACGTCGAAACCCTGGTCGAAACCGTCCAGGGCTACCGCAAAGGGGCATGAGATGGCCGTCCACGTCTCCCGTGAGCTGCTTGGAAAACATGACAAGGCCGGTCCACGCTATACCAGTTATCCGACCGTGCCGGTATGGGACCGCGAGTTCGGCGAGACGGAATACCGCACCGCCCTCGAAGCGCTGACCCATCGCCCCGACGACGACCTCTCGATCTACCTGCACCTCCCCTTCTGCGCCAAGCACTGCCACTACTGCGGCTGCAACGCCATCGTCTCGCGCGAGAAGGACGCCGTGGACCTGTACCTCGACCGCTTCGAGCGCGAGCTCGACACGGTAATCGACGTGATCGGCCGCGGTCGGCGCACCGTGCAGATCCACTGGGGCGGCGGTACGCCCAACTATCTCAAGCCCCCCCAGGTCGAGCGGGCCCTGGGCCTGCTGCGCGACCGCTTCGACGTGGCGCCCGATGCGGAGATCTCCCTGGAGATCGACCCGCGCATCGGCTCGCCCGAAGAGTCGACGCACCTGCAGTCGGTGGGGTTCAACCGCATCAGCATGGGGATCCAGGACTTCGAGCCGGACGTGCAGAAGGCCATCGGACGCAAGCAGTCGCTCGAACGGACACGGCGCGTCTTCCACGGCTGTCGCGACGCCGGCTTCGAGGGCGTCAACGTGGACCTGGTCTACGGTCTGCCTGGACAAACCCGCGAGAGTTTCACCGACACCCTGACCGAGATCATTGCCCTGGAGCCCGACCGCGTGGCCTGCTTCGGCTACGCCCACGTGCCCTGGGTGCGGCCCAACCAGGAGAAGGTCGACACCACGCGCATGCCGGTGGGCTACGAGAAATTCGAGCTCTTCCAGCTGACCATCGACATGTTCGAGACCGCGGGCTACGACTGGATCGGCATCGACCACTTCGCCAAGCGCGACGATGAGCTGGCCGTCGCCCTGCGCGAACGACGCCTGCACCGAAACTTCATGGGCTACACGACCCGGCCCGCACCGCATATGCTGGCCTTCGGCATGAGCGGCATCGGCGAGGTCTGCGACCACTTTGTCCAGAACGACGCCGACCTGGGCCAATGGAACGAGGCTATCGACGCCGGCCGGCTGCCCATCGTGCGCGGCCACGCCCTGACCGAAGACGATCGCCTGCGCCGTCTGGCCATCCTGCACCTGATGTGCAACAACGAGCTGCCCTTCGATCTGACCGTGCCCGAATTCGGAGCACCGGCCGACGAACTGCTCGCCGACGGCCTCGCGGCCATCAAGCCTTATGAAGACGAGGGCTTCGTGGAGTTTAGGAACGACCGGCTCATCATCACGGACCTGGGCCGTCACTTCGCCCGCAACGTGTGCATGGAGCTGGACGCGTATTTCGATCGAGACAGCAAGACACCGCTGTTCAGCCGGACCGTCTGACCGGAGAGACCATGAAGACGACGAGCTTCCCCGCCGACCGTCTCGACCCCGCACTGCCCACGGGTCTGATCCTGTGCGGCATGGGCGGGCCCGACGGACCCGACGACGTGGAGCCCTTCCTGCGCAACCTCTTCGCCGACCCGCGCATCATCCCCATCCCACGCCTGGTGGCGCCGCTGGCCGCGTGGTTGA
This sequence comes from bacterium, assembly GCA_030635025.1. Taxonomy (GTDB): domain Bacteria; phylum Krumholzibacteriota; class Krumholzibacteriia; order LZORAL124-64-63; family LZORAL124-64-63; genus JAHIYU01. The sequence continues at coordinate 848 of DAOVZQ010000414.1, read as the reverse complement.
TTGCCCGCAAGCGCGGCGCCGCCGTTCGCGAGCGCTACGCCATGATCGGTCATGGTGGGGGCTCTCCCCAGCTGACGACCACACTGAAACAGGCCGACCGGATCGCCGAGTTGGCGGCTCTGCAGGGCGCCGCCTGGCTACCCGCCGCCGCCATGCGCTACTGGCATCCTTTTCCCGACGAGACGGTCGCCGACCTGCGCGACCGCGGGGCCGTCCAGTACATCATCACACCGACCTACCCCCAGTTCGCCGACGCAACCAGCGGCAACACCCTCGAGTTCGTCCTCGACTCCATCGCGCGCCTGCATCCCGATGCTCCGGTCCATGTCCTGCCCGACTGGGACACCTTGCCCGGCCTCGTGGAGAGTCTGGCCGCCGCCACCACACCAACCCTGCGTGGTTGGACCGGGGAAGGCGTCGAACCCGGAGCATGCGCATTGCTCTTCGTCGCCCATTCGTTGCCCGAAAAATTCATCGCGGCCGGCGACCCCTATCTGGATCAGGTCCACGCCACGGTCGACACCACCCTAGACCGCATCCGCGAATCGCTCGCCGACCACACGGGCTGGCTGGACCGCATGCCCGGCGGCGGCGAACCTTTGCTGGCTTTCCAGAGCCGCGTAGGTCCAATCAAGTGGCTCGGACCCGATATCATCGCCGAGACCAGGCGCTTGGCCGCCGCGGGTTGCCGTCGCCTGCATGTCCAGCCGGTGAGCTTCACCTGCGAACACATCGAGACCCTGCACGAGCTCGAGAAGATCCTGGCCGAAGCCGATCCGACGATCGAATTCCCGCCGAAGGCCATGCGCGTAGCGCGCGGCAAGAGCGGCGGCAAGCAGCGGGTCGTG
>DAOVZQ010000044.1 GCA_030635025.1 bacterium | reverse complement strand
TCTGCAACTCGGCGAGCGCTTTGTCAACAGGAAGAGCCTGACGGTAGGAACGGTCGCTGGTCATGGCGTCGAAGGCATCGCACACGTTGAGGATGTTGGCGCCCAGACTGATTTCATTACCCTGCAGGCCGTCGGGATACCCCTTGCCGTCCGGACGTTCGTGGTGATGCCGCACGAGATCCACCGTTTCGGGAAGGAACTTGATCTGTTCGACGATTTTCGCGCCGATGGCCGGATGCTCGGCAAGAGTGGCGAACTCCTCGTCGGTCAGACGGCCCGGCTTGCAGATGATGTCGTTGGAGATGGCGATCTTGCCGATGTCGTGAAGCAGGCCTCCGTACTCCAGCAACTCCAGATCCGCCGGGGACATGCCGATGGCCCGGGCGATGGTGATGCCGTACTGGGAGACCCGGTAGCTGTGACCGTGCGTATACGGCTCGTCGGCCTCGAGCGTGGTCGCCAGCACGGCGATCGACGCCATGTGGGCTTCCTTCTGCTGCTTGTGCGCCCGGGTGATGGCGAAGACGACCCAGATGATCGGCAGGAAGATCATCAGGGTCCAGGGCCCCGCCTGGCGGTAGAGCAGGATGACGATGGCCGTGAACGGCAGTTCCATCAGGCCGGCCACGGCGCCCCAACGGGCATCGCGGTGCCAGACCTCGCGCAGGGGGATCTTGCGGTCAAGGCTCATGATCCCCGAAACGATCGCGCTGTTGGCCAGGGAGTAGGCCAGCAGGGTGACCATCAGGGGCAGCAGGAACAGAGGCGTGCCGAAATGATCGCTGAAGGGCAGGGCATGATAGGTAAGTCCCGCCACGGACGCGGCCACCGAGAGCATGGCCATATTGAAGAACATCTTGCGAAGGGGCGTGGACTTGAACACGAGTCCGCGGACCAGCGTGGAACTCGCATCCATGATCACCGCAACCAGGGGGCCGAAGAGCACCAGCATCGACAGCGTCAGGGTTCGCGAGGAAAGAATCCGGCCGCCGCCGCGCACCTGGGACTCGGACATCTTGGTGTCCGTCACCAGAATGACGAGGAAATAGAAACCCCAGCCCAACCACTCTACCTGTTCTGGAAGATGCGACAGGGCGAGATACGCCAGACAGCCTGCACCGGCCACGAGGGTCGCGAAATAGTAGAATGAGAAAGCCTTTCGGCTTTTTGCTGGTGGGGAGTCAGACACCTGGGTTCCCTCGTTCGAGCCGTCTGGGCCGAAGATCGGCCTCTTCCGCATCCGGGCCGGGAAACGATCTTCCGACACCGCGATGCATGCTGGTCCTTCAATATACGTTCATCGTCAGGACATGACACGTACTTGAGTCTTCATGCAGGACCGACGCCAAAGGGTCGTGGTTGGTTACCACTCCCACTTAAAGAACAGACCAATGATGAAGTTAAGCATTGGTGTCACCTCCGTTCTGGTGAACAGACAAGGTTGATGCTTCTAGATGACACGCTTCGCTCTTGATCACTCAGATCCGTTCCGCTCCGCTCGCTCGTTTTGCGGCGCCGATCCTGCAAAAACAGACTCAGGACTTGACGGGCTCCTCCTTGAAATTGAAGAGCGACAGGCGGCGGTTCAGGGCGTCCAGAACCGCGAATACGTTGGCTTCGCGCGCGTTGTGGCGCTGCGAGCAGCAACCGAAGAAGCGTTCGCTCCGGCGTCCCTCGACCAGATCGACGGCAGCCATGGTCAGCCGCTCGCCGGCGAGGTCCAATTCCCGGAGTTCGGCCAGACTGAGCGTGACCGGTTCGTCGAGAAGATCCTGCAGGGCCAGCAGGGTCGCCCGGCCGAGCAGTTGGGCTTCCATGCCCGGATGGTTGGGGCCCTCCAACTCGTGGCTGGCCGTCAACTCACCCAGTTCTAATGTAACGGAGGCCCGCAGGGCGGGTCCGCGGCTTTCCAGCGCGACGCTTACGCATTCCACGCGGGCCTGCGGCAGATCCTCGACCAACACGGCCGGCTGGATTACGGGTCGGATCAACGGCGTCTCGACAGGCATCGGACGTGGAGGATCCACATGGGGTGAGGTGGTCGCTTCCGACTTGAGCTTGGTAGCCGCAACCGGAGCCACGCGGGGCTCCGAGTCCGTTACCGGATCCTGATCCAGTATCTGAACCACACCGATCTTCTTATAATAGATGTCGACGTTCAGACGGGCCTTTAGTAGCCCTTCGACATCACGGACGATAAGTCGCGGTTCGCGTTCAGGGGTCGAAACCACATGAACATTCGTGATCGCGCCATCATCATCCAAATCGATCTTGCACTGACGCACGCCCTGGATCTGGCAGATCCAACGCTCGGCGTCATTCACCCATTCATGTTCGTCGTGATGTTCTTGCAAGGTGTGCCCCCGATCTCATCCTTGAGTCCTAGGTCGTATGAGCTCCATCGCGTGCGATTTTAGCAGAGGGTAAGGGTTCCTTACAACAGATGATCGAATCTCAGTGCAAGAAATCCGACATAGCCGGATTCATGGGGTCATCATGGCCTCCAAACACGCCACGCGTTCGGCTAACGCCTTGTCCGACAAATGGGTCAAACTCTCGACACTGAAGGTTTGGGGGCAGAAGCTGGCCATGGCGGTCCCGCTGAGCATGGCCCGGCGGAAGATGGCGTCGTCGCTGTCCCGGTCAGCCCCGGCCTTGGCCAGATGGCCGACGAACCCTCCGGCGAAGGTGTCGCCGGCGCCGGTGGGGTCTATCACCTCGGGCAGCAGGATGGCGGGAACCGCCATAACCGAACCCCGGCCGAAATAGAGCGCACCGTGCTCGCCCTTTTTAATCACGACCCGATCGGGCCCCATGTCGCGGATGGACGCTGCAGCTTCGGCGAGACCGCTCTTCCCCGAGAGCATGCGCGCCTCGCCGTCGTTCAGCAACAGCACGTCCACCTTGCGCAGGACCGATGCAAGGGCGTCGCGTGTGGTGTCGATCCAAAGATTCATGGTATCGAGGATCACCAGCCGGGGTGTCTCGACGCTGTCGAGCACCTGCTCCTGCAACGCAGGATGGATATTGGCCAGGAAAAGATAGGGCGACGCCTCCCAACCCTTGGGCAGGATGGGATGAAAGTCCTTGAAGACACCGAGTTCGGTCGCCAGCGTGTCTCTCTCGATCATGTCGGCGTGATAGCGGCCCGACCAGTGAAAGGTGTCGCCGGGCGCGCGCACGATACCCGCGATGTCCACGCCGCGGGAAGAGAGCAGGTCGAGATCCTCCTGGCGGAAATCCTCGCCCACCACGCCGACGGCGCGCACGGGCGCGAATCGAATAGCGGCCAGCGAGAAGAAACTGGCGCTGCCGCCGAGTTGACGTTCACGTCGTTCGCGGGGCGTCTCGACCGTGTCGTATGCAACCGAGCCTACCACCAGGATGGACATGTCACTCCTTCTCCCCCATCGCTTCGGGGGCATCGATGCCGATCAGGTCCAACACGCGGCGCAGAACCTTGCGGGTCAGCAGACACAACTGCAGCCTCGCTTCGGTCGTATCGCGGTCTTCGCCCAGAATCACGCACTGGTGATAGAACTGATGGAATAGGCCGGATACGTCCTGCGCGTATGTTGTGAGTCGGTGGGGCTCGCGCGCCACCGCCGCGCCGGTAATGACTTCCGGCAGACGGATCAGTTCCCGGATCAACGCGCGCTCGGGAGCCGCCTCGAGTCTCGCCAGCGGCGCCGTGGACGGTGTTACGTTTTTCCAGTCGGCCTCGTCGGCCTTGCGCAGGACCGAACAGATCCTCGCGTGGGCATACTTGACGTAGTAGACCGGATTCTCGTTGGACTGCTCACGCGCCAGGTCCAGATCGAAGTCCAGATGGGAATTCGGCTTGCGTGTGAGAAAAATGTACTTGGCCACGTCAGCGCCCACGTCGTCGCAAAGGGCGTCCATGGTCACGAACTGGCCCTCGCGCTTCGACATGTCCACGGGCCGGCCGTTCTCCACGAAGTTCACCTGCTGTAGGATCTGCACCTCGAGCCAATCCTCGGGGACGCCCAAGGCGATCATGGCGCCCCGCATGCGCGGAATATGACCGTGGTGATCCGGCCCCAGGAAGTCGATGGCCCGTTCGAACCCACGCTGGAACTTGTGGTAGTGGTAGGCGACATCGGCCAGGAAGTATGTGGGCGTGCCGTCCGACCGTACGATGACCCGGTCCTTCTCGTCGCCATAGTCGGTCGACCGGAACCAGGTCGCGTCGTCCTGTTCGTAGACCGATTCGCTCTTGCGCAGTCGCTCGTGAGCCCGCTCGACGCGCTTGGTCTCGTGGAGCTCCGACTCGAAATACCAGGTATCGAAACGCAGCCCGAAGCGCCGGCAGGTTTGTCGCTGCCAGGTGAGGATCTTCATCAACGCGTACTTGGAAAAACGGCGGCTCGACTCGTCCTCGGGCAGAGCGACCCAGGCGTCGGCGTTGCCGTCGGGCGCGGTCAGGCGCTGGAAGCTCTCGTCGTTGAAGACTTCGGCCTGTTCCTGGATGGCCCGGCTCGACAGCCCGATCAATTCCTCGGCCATCATATGGATATAACGACCCTTGTAGCCGTCCTCGGGGAAGTCTGCGGGATGTCCGAGCATCTCCATGGTACGGGCGCGCAGGGACTTGCCGAGCAGCATGACCTGACGACCGGCGTCGTTGACGTAGTACTCCGCGTGCGCATCGTAGCCGACGGCGTCCAACAGCCGCACCAGCGTGGCGCCGAACGCACCGGCCCGGGCCGAGACCACATTGAGCGGTCCGGTGGGATTGGCGCTGATGAACTCGACATTGATGCGTCGTCCACGGCCTGTATTCATGTCCAGGATGGCGCCCTCGTCCGACCACAGATCGAGCAACAGGTCGACCTGGTAGGCCGGTGCGAAGCGAAAGTTGATGAAGCCGGGACCGGCGATTTCCACGGACTCGATCACGTCGTGGTCGAAATCCAGCTTCGCGGCCAGCTCGCCCGCCAGTTCGCGCGGCTTGCGATCGAGTCGCTTGGCCGTGGCCATGGCGATATTGGTGCTGAGATCTCCGTGACTGGGATCGCGGGGCTTCTCGAGATCGACCTTCACGTCCTCCTCGAAGAGACCGTAACTCTCGAGACAGCGGAAGATCTCCGTACGAATGATATCGTGAATGGTCATGATTCCTCTTCCACTCCGGTCCCGGACGATTCGCCGCGCCGCACCAGGGAAAGCCCGGGGTGCCGCTCCGCCACTTCCGGCCTGTCGAAGTAATGCTCGTCGATATCGCAACGCCCGGCGTCGTTCCACAAGCGCTCAAGCCCGTAGTATTCGCGGGCGCTGGATTGCATGACGTGCACAACCACATCCACGTAGTCCAGCAGAATCCATTTTGAGTTGATGGATCCCTCCACATGCATGGGCTTGTGGCCGGCCGCGGTCAGATCGTCGCTCACGCCGCGTCCGAGAGAGTCGACCTGGGTATTGGATTGCCCGGTGGTGATCACGAAGTAGTCGGCCACGTCGGATCGCCCGCGCAGATCGAGGACCAGAACGCTCTCGCCCTTCTTGACCAGAATGGCGTGGGCGGCCAATTCAGCCAGGCGGAATCCGTCACCGGTCTCGTGGACGTACCAGGGCTCTGCTTGTTCGTTCATCTTGCCACCGTCTGCTGGGATGTCGATCCGGAGACCGGGATCAATTGAGTCGCTTCAGGACGTATTCGACCGAGACCGCCAGAAGATCCTTCTGGACACCCCGGGCCACCGGCGTAATGGCCTGCTTGGCCTCATCACCGTAGACACGAGCCATGTCTCGCGCCTTATCTACACCGCCGTGCTTCATGACGAAGGTCTTGACCTCGGGCCAGTACGCCTTGCGGTCTTCTGTTTCCAGATCCTTGGCGCCATCCAGAAGCGCACGGGCCTCGCTTTCGGGCGCGTTGTTCAGGGCGGCGATCAGGGGCAGTGTGATGCGCCCCTCCTCCCAATCCTGGCCGGTCGGCTTGCCGAGACGCCGCTCGTCGCCGAGATAGTCGAAGATGTCGTCGGTGATCTGGAAGACGAAACCGATCTTGCTGCCGAACTCGCCGAAGATCTTGGCGCGGTCCTTGAGTTCAGGATTGAGACCGGCGCCGATCTCGCAAGTGGATTCGATCAGCGAGGCGGTCTTGCGATAGATGATCTTCAGGTACTGCTCGATGCTGATGGACAAGTCGTACTTGGTCTCGATCTGCATCATTTCGGCCTGGCTCATCAGCACCGTGGTCCGCGCCAGCATACGCAGGGCGTCGTGGAGTTCGGCCTGCACGAGGCAGTCGAGGGCCTTGCTGTAGAGATAGTCGCCCATGACCAGGGCCGTCGAAGGGCCCCAGTGATGGGTTACCGAAGGCAGCCCCCGCCGGGTCAAGGCTTCGTCGATGAAATCATCATGCAGCAGGGTGGCCGTGTGGATCATCTCCACACAGGCGGCCGCGGTGATCGCCGACTCATCGATACCCCCGTCGTGCTTGGCGCTCAGGAGCAGCAATGTGGGCCGGAAACGCTTGCTCTTGCCCTTCTTTACATGATTACAGATCTCGTTGATCAGGGGCGTGTCACCTCTGACCAGATCATCGTAGACCTGGTCGAAACGTTCCAACTCGGGTCCGATGATCTTCTGGAGGGCCCAGAGCTTGATGCGTTCCCGATCGACGAGTGACATGTGGGCCTTTCAGCGCGCTTGCTAGAGGTCGCGGATTGGGTTCAAATGTCTAGAGGAATCCACTCTAAGTCAATCGTCATCCTCATGCAACTCCCCTTGATCGCGGCGCCGATCCACGGCCATGGCCACACCGACCGACCCCAAATACAGCAACATCACGGGTCCGGCCATGACCAGCTGTGAAAAAACATCGGGGGGGGTGAGCATCGCGGACAGGACCACTATGGCCAACAGAGCATAGCGCCAGCTTTTCCAGAGAGTTTTGGGCTTCACGATACCGAGAGTGCTTAGCAACAGAACGACCAGAGGCAACTGGAAAACGAGGCCGAAAGCCAGACACAGCTTGGCCACGAAAGCGAAATAGGGACCGATCCCGATCAGGGGCTGCATATAGGTCGTGGCGTAGTTAAGCATGAAGGCCATGACCTTGGGGATCAGCACCATATAGGCGAAGGCCACGCCCGTATAGAACAAGGCCACCGATGCAATCACCAGGGGGGTGACAACCTTGCGTTCCTTAACGTACAGACCCGGCAAAACAAAGCGATAGATGCGCAGCAGCACGAAGGGCATCACAACGAAGAGCCCACAGACGAGCGACAGCTTCATACGGGTCATGAAGGCTTCGACCGGCTGGCTGAAATAGACCATGTTTCCGGAGGAGGTCAGGGGCTTGACCAGCAGGTCGAGCAGGGGGCTGGACAGGAACCAGCATCCGATGGACGCGACGGCCACCGCGATCAGGGTCTGGACCAGAACAGATCGAAGCTCGTCCAGGTGATCCAGCAGGGTCATCTGGCCGCTCGTCTCGTCGGATCCGGGTTCGGGCAGTCTCGGTTGCTCCGAGTCGGAGGCTCCGTCATGCATCCTCGCCCTCCTTCCCGTCGAGAATCTGTCGCAGTTCCTTCATGAACTCGTCCACGTCCTTGAACGAACGGTACACCGAGGCGAAGCGCACGTAGGCCACCTCATCCACGTCGCGCAGTTTGTTCATGACCGACTCGCCGATGGCACCCGACGGTACTTCCAACGAAAGGCCCGCGGCCAGGTCGCGCTCGACGGCATCGGCCACGGCCTCCATCTGCTCCAGGGTCACCGGCCGCTTCTCGCAGGCGCGGGCGATACCGCCGATCACCTTGGAGCGATCAAACTCGACACGATGCCCGTTGCGCTTGATCACCCGGAACTGCTTGGCCTCAATGTACTCGTATGTGGTGAAGCGTTCGCCGCAGGACAAACACTCGCGCCGGCGACGCACGGCCAGTCCCTCACGGACGGACCGGCTGTCCACCACCTTGTCGTCATCGGTACTGCAGCTCGGGCACTTCAAACCGGCCTCCCTTCCGCCTACAGTTCCGGGTAGAGAGGATAGGCGTCGCAGAGATCCTGGGCCTCTCCGCGCAACTTCACCAGGGCGTCCTCGTCCTCACGCGCGATCACGGCCCGATCGATGATATCGGCGATGATGCGCATCTGGTCGGGGCCCATGCCGCGGGTCGTCAGGGCCGGCGTGCCCAGGCGAATACCGCTGGTCACGAACGGACTCTCCTGGTCGAAGGGAACCGTGTTCTTGTTGGCGGTGATGCCCACGCTTTCGAGCAGCGCCTCCATGTCCTTGCCCGTCAGCCCCTTGTTGGAGACGTTGACCAGCAGGAGATGATTGTCGGTGCCGCCGCTCACCAGATGGAAGCCACGCTCGAGCAGCATCTCGCCCAGCACGGACGCGTTCTCGATCATGCGCTTGGCGTAGTCCTTGAACCCGTCCTGCATGCACTCGTGGAAACACACGGCCTTGGCCGCGATCACGTGCATCAGCGGGCCGCCCTGGATGCCCGGGAAGTTCATCTTGTTGACGTTCTTGAAGAAGGATTTCTTCGCCAGGATGATACCGCCGCGGGGACCGCGCAGGGTCTTGTGGGTCGTCGAGGTCACGATGTCGCAATGGGGCACCGGGCTTGGGTGCACGCCGCCGGCGACCAGACCCGCGATATGGGCCATATCGAAGAGCAGCACGGCCTCGATCTCGTCGGCGATCTCGCGCAGGATCTCGTAGTCCCAGAAGCGCGGGTATGCGCTGGCGCCGCCCACGATCATCTTCGGCCGCTCGGCCTTGGCCTGTTCACGCAGCCGGTCGTAGTCGATGGTCTCGGTCTCGGGACTCACCTCGTAGTGGATGGCGTCGAAGAGAAGTCCCGAAAAGTTGACCGGATGCCCGTGGGTCAGATGCCCGCCGTGCGAGAGCGACAAGCCCAGGATCTTTTCGCCGGGCTTGAGTACCGACAGATAGGCGGTCATGTTGGCGGTGGATCCCGAGTGGGGCTGGACGTTGGCGCGCTCGGCCCCGAACAGCGCCATGGCGCGCTTCTTGGCCAGGGTCTCCACCTCGTCGACGTTCACGCAACCGCCGTAGTACCGCTTACCCGGGTACCCCTCGGCATACTTGTTGGTCAGCACGCTGCCCATGGCCTCCATGACGGCCTCGCTGGTGAAGTTCTCGCTGGCGATCATCTCGAGCTGGTCGCGCTGGCGGCCGAGCTCGTTGTCGACGATGGTCCCGACCGTCGGGTCCATGGCGTGCAGTTTCTCGTTCATCTTGATCTCCGTTTTCCGGCGCCTTGCCACTCTTCGGTCATTGTTCGATATCGATGATCTTGTCGACGCGCCGCCCATGGCGGCCGCCTTCGAATTCCGAGTCGAGCCACAGGTCGAGCATGTGGATCGCGTCGGCAATGTTCGTGTGATCGCCGCTGAAGCAGATCACGTTGGAGTCGTTGTGGCGCCGCGTCGTGGCCGCCATTTCATCGTTGCAACAGAGCGCCGCGCGCACGCCCCGCACCTTGTTGGCCGCAATGCTCACGCCAATGCCAGAACCGCAGATCAGCACGCCCAGATCGGCCTCCCCGTCCGCCACCGCGCGTCCCACCGCCAGGGCGTGATCAGGATAGTCCGCCGACCCTACATCACCGCAGCCCTTGTCCTGGACGTCGTGTCCCTTGTCTTCGAGCCAGCGCGTCATGTCCAGCTTGTGGCCGTAGCCGCGGTGATCGTTGCCGATGGCGATTTTCATGCCCCTGCTCCCTCGAGTAGATGCGGTACCCACGCGTCGACGAGACGGTCGATCTGCTCAGCCATGGCTTCGTAGGCCGTCACGGTGCCCCGCCGATAGGGGTCGTCCACCTGCTCTCCGGCAAACGGATCGCCACCCTTGGCCAGGTCCACACCCGGTAGGCCCAAAAGGCCGACCCGTCCGCGGTAATCCAATCGATCACACTTGAAACGGCGAACATGATCGACGGTCATGCCGATGACCCAGGTCACGTCTCGCAGATCGAGTTTATCGGTCGGCTGCGAGCGATGTCGAAAGAGGTCCAGTCCCCGCTCGACGGCCTGATCACAGGATTCGGCCGTGGACGGAACGCCGTAGACGATAATCAGGTCTGTAGTCGCGTAGCTGGGCCCCGTATCCCGAAGTTTCGCAGCGGCGACAACCTCCGCCAACGGGCTGCGGCAGGTATTGC
>DAOVZQ010000445.1 GCA_030635025.1 bacterium | reverse complement strand
CACTCGGCGGGCGTTGCGTCCGCGTTCATCATTTTCCCGCTTGAAGCGATCGAGTTCCTCGAGAACATCCACGGTGAGGATGATGTGATGCTCCTCGAAGGCTTCCAGGGCCGAGGAGTCATGAAGCAGAACGTTGGTGTCGAGGAGAAAGCAGCGGCCTGACATGGCCGAAATCTTGACGCCGTTGAGGCCGCGATTGGTCATCCGGATCCTCCTGAGATGTTTGGGCGCGTCCTTGCGCCTTGGGTCATGTTACCTGTCCTATCGGCACTCTGCACCCAGAAATTAGACGCAAGCGCAAAAAAGAACTATTTGGACCGGATATTGCGAGTCCCCGCGGCACAAGCCCTGAATCCCGTACCTCACGACCAGGAAGTCAATATCCGTAACGAACAGGCAATAGCGCAAGTTTGACAGTATATGGTTTGCATATTGCTAAATTTATGTATATTGGCTTGATAGTGCATCTCTAAATCAGCCGAATAAGCTGATAAGCAAGTTCGCAATACAGGAGGCGACCATGTCGGCCGAAAGCAACATCAATGCACGTCAGTACCCGGTGGGCGTAATCGCGACCGAGTCTGAGCGCCAACGCCTGCTCGAGCGCATGCGCAAGGACAAGGTGCGATTCCTGCGTCTCATGTTCTCGGATATCCAGGGCCACAACAAGAACGTGGAGATTCCCGAATCCCAGTTCGAGAAGGCCTTGCGCGGCGAGATCATGTTCGACGGATCCTCGATCGAGGGATTTGCCCGTATCGAAGAATCCGACATGCTGTTGGTACCGGATCTCTCGACATACGTGATCTTTCCCTTCGAGGAAATCCAGGGCAAGGTTGCACGCTTGATCTGCGACGTGTTCAACGCCGACCACACGCCTTTCCAGGGGTGTCCCCGTTACACGCTGCGTCGCGTCATCGACAAATTCGAGTCCATGGGGCTGCGCCCGGTGTGCGGACCCGAGGTGGAGTTCTTTCTCTTCGAGCGGGATCGTGACGGCAAGCCCACGGTTCGGACTCACGACGCCGGCGGCTATTTCGACCTGTTGCCCGTGGATCTGGGAGAGGAGGCCCGCCGAGATATCGTGAACGTACTCGAGGCGATGAACTTCGAGATCGAGGCCGCACACCACGAGGTGGCGCCCGGACAGCACGAGATCGATTTCAAGTATGCGGACGCGATGCAGTCGGCAGACTACGTGATGACCTTCAAGATGATCGTCAAGAAGGTCGCTCTCGACTATGGCCTACACGCCACCTTCATGCCCAAGCCCATCTACGGCATCAACGGATCGGGCATGCATGTTCACCAGTCGCTTTTCAAGGGCAAGGACAATGTCTTCTACGACGAGAAGGGGCCCTACCAGTTGAGCGACACCGCCCGTTGGTATATCGGAGGACTGCTGAAGCACGCGCGGGCGTTCGTCGCGGTGACCAACCCCCTGGTGAACTCCTACAAGCGGCTGGTGCCCGGCTTCGAGGCGCCCGTGAACGTGGCCTGGTCCGAGCGAAACCGTTCGCCGCTGGCTCGCGTGCCGGAGAGACGCGGCGTGGGGACGCGCGTCGAGGTGCGCATTCCGGATCCCAGCTGCAATCCCTACCTGGCCTTCGCTGTCATGTTGGCCTCGGGACATGACGGCATTGTCAACCGCATGGACTGCGGCGAGCCGGTCAACAAGAACATCTTCGCCATGAGCGAGCGTGAGAAGAAGCGTCTGAAGATTACCCAGCTGCCGGGAAACCTCTCCGAAGCACTCGCGCTGCTCAAGAAGGACGCCGTTATTCGTGAAGTTCTCGGAGATCACATCTGGACCCAGTTCATCGCCCACAAGGAGATGGTCTGGTCCGAATACATCTCGCAGGTACACGACTGGGAATTGAAGCGGTATCTCAGTACGCACTGAGTGTCGTCTCACGTCTTGTGCGGCAACACGACCGCGTGTAGGATCGAACCATGAGAACCAACGACACACACAACAATCAGGGCGGGTTCCCAAGATCCGCCCTGGGCTTGTTGCTCCTCGGACTCCTAGCCATCGGTGTCCCGGTTCAGGCCGACGACCCTCAGCCTTGCCCTACGGCCCCGGGCATCCTGTTCATAGAAGGCGTTGGGGTGAATGATGTTGTCCCCTCTACGGATGGACCGGGTCAGGGCGCTCGCTGCTGGGCCTGGTCGTGGGGCGCGTTAACCGTTACCGACGAGACCGTTACCGTGACCGAAGCCCTGGGAAACCTCAGCCTGCCCTATGATGTCGATCTTGGAGGCGCGAGCCGCGGCCGACGTCTGCTCTTTGCCGATGGTGAATATCCGATCGACGCACCCTTGGTGTTGACGGGTGAATCCTTTCAAATCTTCGTGAGCCGCGGCGTTCTCGAGATCGGTGCGGGGCGTCTCGTCTTCGCTGACCGGAAGGCCGAGCAGGGACAACCGGCCACCCAGTATCTACTTTTCCTCGGTGTCTCGTTGGTCACCATCTTTCTGATGATGAAGGCCCGTGCCCGCCTGAAGAAATCATGACCCGCCGTTCCGTTGTCGGGCATGTTGCCGACGGAGCCACCCTGGCTTTTCTGGGAACTCTGCCTTGGGTCGGACTATGCGTCGTCAGCATCACGACCGGCCGGGATGTGGGCGCGGGATTCCAGCCGTCCTACCTGTTCATTGCTCTTGCGATCGCAGCGTCCTGGTTGCACGGGACCTATGCCGAGCCGGATTGGCGCCGGTCCATTCCCGCCGGCTGGATATGGGGCCTCGCGCTCGGCACCATTCTCATCTCAGCGGTAGGGGTCTGGCGGGAGCCGGGACTGACCACGCCGGTCGAGGCCTGGAGCCGCTTCGGACGTCAGGTCATCCAGTGGATGCTCATGGCGGCCTGCACCTTGCACTTGGCGGTGTGGCTGAGGGGAGACCGTCGCTGGCGGCTCGCCCTGCTTGCGCTGATGACGGGACTAGTCTTTCAGTTCGTCTATGGGATCTGGCAGGTCTTACATTTCTACCACCCCGGCGCCGCGTTCACCTGGCTTGAAGCCCTGTTCACGTCGAATCCCTCGATT
>DAOVZQ010000396.1 GCA_030635025.1 bacterium | reverse complement strand
GTGCCCGCACTCGATCCCGACACCGGCGAACTCCACCGCACGGATCGTGGTTGGGGCAAGGGGATGCGATTGTCCCTGACACCCGAATGGCGATCACGTGACCAGCAGCGGGCATTCGGCCTGACCTTCGAGTGGGGAGGCAGCAGCGGTACGGTGGGGACAGGCTATCATGACCACGAGGTCAACATGATCGGTGTCGGAGCGAGGCTCCACTACACTTTGACTCTTTGAGCGGAAGGAGGACGGACATGAGAAAGACCCTGATAACTGCAGCCGTCTGCGCCGCCGCCCTGATCACGGCTTCGACGGCCCTGGCCGATGGGTGCATGCTGGCGCCCTGGCAGTATGAGATCTACGAGACCGGTCAGATCGCCTACCTGGATTACGATTCGGATACCGAAGTCGAGCAGCTGCACATCCTGCCCCGGTTCCACGGCGACTCGCAGAACTTCGCCTGGATCATACCGGTGCCGGGATTGCCGGAGCTCGACGAGTCCGACATGCAGATCTTCTACCAGCTCTCGTACCTGACCGCGCCCGAGTACCGCAACCGCGACGAGGGATGGGGGTGCACGCAGGAAGACTATGTAATGTCTCCCACCAACGACGGCCGGGACGGCGTGGACATCATCGCCTCGCAGCTGGTCGGCATCTATCAGGCCATGATTCTTGGCGCCGCCGACGCAGACGCCTTGACGGATTCGTTAACGACCTGGGGCTTCCTGCACACCGACAACGCAGCCGACTTCACGCCGTTGCTGGAGGCCTACGTGCAGGATGACTGGTATTTCGTAACCCTGAAGGTGGATTCAACGGCCTTTGCCGAGAGCCAGGACAACTGGTATTGGTATGGCGGCATGCAGCCCGTCGCGCTCACGTTCACCTGTGAGACACCGACCTACCCCATGCGCATCTCGGCGTTGAGTGCCGTCGACGACACGTCGGTCATCCTCTACGTGAACGCCGATCGACGATTGTATTTCGATGGGGCCGAGACCGAGTACGCCAACCATCTCACGGAGAACGAGGCGCGTGTCATCCGTGCAACCTACCCCGATCTGGGGTCGATTCTCGAAGTCGGTGACTACCTGACAAAGCTGAAACGCAACTACACACCGGCGCAGATGGATGCGGACATTCTGCTCGAACCGGCAGCCTCAAATGCGGAGTATCGGCGGATCTATTATTCGGGTGTGCCTCTGACATCCGGACTGCTTCTGGCGATTGCCGGTGTAATGTTCTACCGGGCGAGGCGCCGGCGAGTGTGATCGACCCGGTTCAGGAAGAGAGAAAGCCGTCGGCGCAGGCCGGGGGCTTTCTCATACCGCTTCTGGTTGCCGCTAACCCAGCGAAGCCAACACCGCATCGTAATCCGGCTCCTCGGTGGTCTCCGGACAGAGCTGGCTGTGGATCACCTTGCCCTCGGCGTCGATGACAACGACCGAGCGGGCCAGCAGTCCGGCCAGGGGACCATCGGCGATGCGCATGCCGTAGTCGCGGCCAAAGGCGCCGGTGCGGAAATCGGAAGCCGACACGACGGCGTCCAGGCCCTCGGCGCCGCAGAACCGACCGTGGGCGAAGGGCAGGTCCATCGACGCGCAAAGGACGACCGTATTGTCCAGGTTGCCCGCCTCGGCGTTGAAGCGTCGCACGCTCATGGCGCACACTTCGGTGTCCAAGCTGGGGAAGACGTTCAGGACGATGCGCTTGCCGCGCAGGTCGTCCAGGTCCACTGCGGAAAGATCGGTTTTTGTGAGAGAGAAGCCGGGGGCGGAGGCGCCGACTACGGGCAAGGTTCCGACCGTATTGAAGACGTTACCCTTGAGCTTGAACTCGGACATGTCGTCTCTCCTGACATTGATGGAATACGAGCGGCGCTCCCGTTGACCCGCGCCGGTTCGGCCACAGGATAGCGCATCCAAGGTCATATGCAAACGCCCCCCGCCCGAAGGCGGGGGGCGTTGTCGATTGATTGTCGCCGGTAGTAGACCATGACCAGCTGATTCCTATCACTTCAGCAGGATCATCTTCCGGTTCAGCCCTTCGCCGCCTCCGGTGATCCGGCACAGGTAGAATCCCGAGGCCAGGGGTTCGCCCTGATCCCCGCGTCCGTCCCAGGCCAGACTGTGTGCTCCGGCTGTCAACGGCGCCTGTAGAAGCAATCGGACCCGTTGGCCGCGACTGTCGTATACCTCGGCTTTTACCTCGGTATCCCGTTCCAACTCGAGATAGATGACCGTGTTGGGGTTGAAGGGGTTGGGCGTGCAGGCCGAGGCCTTCAACAAGGACCCGTCCGCAAGCGGGATGGGCACATCGGTGACGCCTCCCACATAGCAAAATGTCGATAGCGGGCCGGCGTTTCCGAACGTGTCCCAGGCCCGAATCCTGAAGACATACCCGTCCGCGGGTCCCGGCAACAACACGGTCGTCGTGCTGGTGCCGATGCTCGCCAAGGCTCCGTCCTCGGACCAGTCCCAGGAATGATCCGCCACCGTGGTGAACAGATCCGTATCGAAGAGGATCTCGTAATAGGCGAAATTCGCCTCGGTACACGGATAGGCCGACCAGTCCAGGGTCACCCAGTTCCAGGCCGACCAACTCGTCACGTCCAGGCCGGTGGGGCCGACCGGATCGAGCGTGTCGACCAGGGGGATCGCCTCGATCACCAGACCGGTGATGAAGGACAAGGAGTCGGGCACGACCAGGCTCTGGGTCGTGGACATGTCCAGGGGTGGCAGGAAGGCCCCACCCAGATCGTCCCGGATGATGAACCCGCCCAAGGGCAGCTCGGCCGGCCAGGTCACCGTCACCGGATAGCCGCCGGTTCCGGTCTGCCAGATCAGATGGAAACTCGGATCGGCGCCGCCGCTGGTCCGCAGGTCCAACCGGGAATGCGTCACCGCGTCCGGCAATTCGCAGCGGGCGTCGAAAACGTCGCTCGGGGGCCAGGGCGGCAAGGCGACTTCAGCCAGACCGGTGTCGATGTAGTCGGTGGCGTCGGTGTGTATGCCCACGCCCAGGGATTCCAGTTCCCCGGTCCCGTTCTCAACTACCAGGGCGATGATCCAGGACGGAAGTCCCGGTTGCAGTACCGTGATCTGAAAATCCTGGTCGTCCTGCAGACCGCCCGGATCAGTGACCCGCAGGTTGAAATCGGTGGTTCCCGTCCAACCGTCGGGAGCCTCGATCGTCAGGGTTCGGTCCAGGCCCAGCGTGAGCCAGGGTGGGCCATCACCCGTCAGGACCCACTCCAAATCCTGGGGCGTGTTGTCCGGGTCGGTCACGTAGGTGTCCAGATCCAGATCCACGAACTGCTGGCCCATGAAAATGGTCTGGCTGGGAATTATCGGCGTGATGACCGGTGGTCCGGGCGGCAGTTCCCCCGGCAGCACCGTGATGTCGATACGCTTGATGTACGACTGGATCGCGGGAATG
>DAOVZQ010000036.1 GCA_030635025.1 bacterium | reverse complement strand
CGTTCTCTCCGATCGCATCCAGCTCATCGCCCGCTTCAATCCGAAAATCCCCTGTCGGCAGAGGAATGCGCAATTTGTCGTCCGATTCCGCATCGGGCCGCCGCTGGACCTGGATGAGATTCAACCGGGCCTCGTTCATCAACATCAGGTCGGACAAGGTGCGCCCCGTCCATTCGTCCCGGGCGCGGATGCGTTTCATGCTGTAGCCGTCTGGGAGTTCGACCAGGTTGACGACCGAATCATGGAGCAGATTCTCGGCCAACCAACGGCCCATCTGCGTCTCGGGCTGGACGACTTCGTCCGCACCGACCTTCTCCAGGACGCGACGCTGGTCGTCCGTCAAGGCCTTGCAGACGATACGCGGCGTGTCGAGCCCCTTGCAGAGCAGGGTCACCATGACGTTGGCCTCGAAGTTGGCGCCGATGCAAATGACCACGGCGTCCATCTTCCCGATCTCGAAACGCTCCAGGTTCTCCTGTTCGGTGGCGTCGAAACTCACCGCCACCGCCACCTGGTTCTTGATCTTCTCCACGAGCGCGCGGTCCTTGTCTACGGCGAGGACCTCGACGCCTTCGCTGCTCAGGGTCCGCGCTACACTCGATCCGAACCGTCCCAGACCGAAAACCGCCACTCGCTTCATCGCCACTCCTTCATCAACACGTTGCTCACCCGATCAGCAGGTTCGCCTCGGCGAAACGGACGTCGGCCTCTCGGGTGGGCGGCACCAGGCCGTACGCCACCGCAAGGGGTCCAAGACGTCCCAGGAACATCAAGAACACGACAACAACCCGGCCGGGACCGGACAGCTCGGGCGTCAGCCCCAACGACAACCCCACCGTCCCCATGGCCGAGGCGACCTCGAAAAGCGTCTCCTGGAAACCCCGCCCCTCGGTGATCAGCAGAACGAAGAGCGCGACCGCAGAGGTGAGAATCCAGGTGGTCAGGATCATGAAGGCGCGCCGAACCGTCAAGGCCCCGATCTCGCGGTCAAAGAGTCGCGGCGCCCGTCCTCCTTCGGCGATGGCCCGCAGGTTGGCCCACAGGACCGCTACGGTCGTCAGCTTGATGCCGCCCGCGGTCGACCCGGGAGCAGCGCCGACGCACATCAGGATCATCATCGCCAGCAGCGAGGCGCTGGACAAGGTCGTCAGGTCCAGCGTGTTGAAACCGGCCGTACGCGAAGTAGCCGACTGGAAAAAGGCGAGGCCCAGCTTGTCGACGAAACCTCGCCCGGCCAGGGCCCCGTTCCATTCCAGGACCAGGAGAATCAGGACGCCGCTCGCCAGCAGGGCCGCCGTCAGCAGCAACACGACACGGGCCTGAACGAAAAGTCTCGGTCTGGCTCGACCGGCGAGGGCCCGTCCCAGAAACCAGCCCCGGAGGTTGGCGACCACGGGAAAGCCCAACCCGCCCACGATCAAAAGACCGCTGATCGTACCGACGACCAGAGGATCGTCCGCCTGTGATACGAGTGAATCGGGATAAAGCGCGAACCCGGCGTTGCAAAACGCGGAGACCGCATGGAAGACGGCGAACCAGAGACGCTCTCCCGCCGCCGGAATCGTGTCGGCGAAGCCGATATATAGCAGAACCGTACCGAAGATCTCGGCGATGAGCGTGAACCCGGCGACGAACTTCAGAATCTGCCGGGACTCGCGCAGGACCTGTCCCTCGAAAATATCGCGCAGCATGTTTGATTCGCGCAAACCTATACCGCGGCCCAACATCAGGGACACTGTCCCGGCGACGGCCATGATGCCGAGACCGCCGAGCTGGATCAGCAGGAGAATGATGGCCTGGCCGACGGGCGTGAAGGCCCCGGCCGTATCGCGCACGATCAAACCGGTGACGCACACGGCCGAAGTGGCCGTGAAAACCGCATCCAGGGCGCCGATTGAATGACCTGCAGGGGTGGCGTCAGGCAGAGTGAGGGCCAGGGCTCCAACGAGGATGATCGCACCGAGGCCGAGAATGAATGCGGCGCCGGGTTGAATCCGGGTCAGTCTGATTGAACCGCGGCGTGCCACTCCCCCTCCTTGGATTTCGGACCGACGGCGTGCGGACTCAGGCTCCGACCGGACCGTGGACGGCCGTGAACAGGTTGTCCGGAGCAAAATACTGCTCCGCGCAGCGCATGATATCATCCTGGCCGACCGCGTCCACACGGTTCACCAGTTCACTGACGGGTAGAAAACGACCGTAATAGATCTCGTCCTTGGCGGCGCGCCCCATTTGATTGGTGACGCCCTCCAGGGAAAAAACCAGTTGCGACTTGATCTGGGCGCAGTTGCTGGCCAGTTCCTCAGAGGTCACGCCCCCACCCAGCAGGCGGGCATATTCAGAGCGTACAAGTTCTTCGAGCCTGACCCGTTTATCGGGCGAGCAGGACCCCGCGCAGCTCACCAGTCCTACCTCACGCCCCATATCCGTGTAGTTGTAGATGGAGTAGGCCAGTCCCTCCCGTTCGCGTACGGATTGGAAAATACGGCTCGACAGCCCGCCGCCCAGGATATTGGTCAACATGCCCAGGGGGATGCGGTCCTTGTGACGATAGTGTACGCCCAGGTTGCCGATCTCGAAATAGCATTGCTGCAGGGGGCTGGAGATATCCAGACGCAGATCGGAATGGTGTGCAACGGCCATCACCTCGTCCACCGCGGCGAAAGGTGCGTCGTCCCGGCCGGGTGTGTCCGGAGCCGCCCGGCCCGACGGCAAGGCGGCCGGACCGAAATGCTCGTGCACGGCATTCCGCATGCCCTCGTCCAAGTTGCCGGCCACCGAGATCACCATGTTCGGGCCCGAGAATATTCTTTCGTGCTCGCGTCGCAGCATCGGGGCGTCGAAAGACCGCACCGTCTCATGCGAACCCAGGATCGGGCGGCTGCGGGGATGCTTGCCGTAAAGCCTGGCTACGAAAGCGTCGTTCAACAGATCCTCGGGACTGTCCCGAGCCTCAAGGATCTCCGCGCAGACGACATCCTGCTCCAGGAGGATCAGGTCCTCGTCGAAAGCGGGCTGCAGCAGCATGTCCGCAAGAGCCTCGCTGGCTTCGGTGAAGTACTCGGGTAGCACGTTCACGATGAAGCCCACATGATCCTTGGTGGTGAAGGCGTCGATCGACGCACCGATACCGTCGAAAAGACAGGCGATATCGAAAGTGCTGCGCTTGTGCGAGCCCTTGAAGACCATGTGTTCCAGGAAATGGATCAGTCCGCCCAGACCGGCGGGTTCGTCCTGGGTTCCACAGCGCAGCCACACACCGAGCGCGACGGAATGGGCAGACGAAACCGGGACGGTCAAGATGACCGCCCCGTTTTCGAGCACTTCCCGCCTGGGCGGTGCCTCGTTCTGGTAGGGACCCAGATTCATACTGCTCCGTTACCTAGCGCCGACGCCGGGGAGGACGCCGATCGCCGCCGCGACCACCACGGTCGCCGCCACGACCACCACGGTCGCCGCCGGACGGCTGAGCTTCCATGCCCTCAGGCACGGGCAGCAGAGCCTTGCGACTGAGCCGCACCTTGCCGCTCCGGCCATCGACCTCCACGAGCTTCACCTCAACGTTCTCGTTGAGGCTGAGTACGTCCTCGACGTTGCCGACGCGGAAATGCTCAAGTTCGGAAATGTGCAACAGCCCTTCCTTGCCGGGCAGGTACTCCACGAAGGCGCCGAAGTCGACGATCGAGACCACGCGACCGGTGTACACCGCGCCGATTTCCGGCTCGGTCATCATCAGACGGATGCGCTCGATGCACTCGTCGCCCTTGGCCTGATCCGGAGCGGACACGAAGACCATACCCTCGTCGTTGATCTCGATGTTGGTCTCGGTCTCTTCCTGGAGCTTCTTGATGACCTTGCCACCCGGTCCAATCAGCTCACCGATCTTCTTGGGCGGGATCTGGATGGTGGCGATCTTCGGAGCGTAGGCGCAAAGCTCGGCCGCGGGCTCCGAGATGGCCTTATCCATCTCGTCCAGGATGTGATTACGTGCATTGCGCGCATCGGTCAGGGCCTGGGTCATGATCTCGCGGGTGATACCGCCGATCTTGGTGTCCATCTGGAAGGCCGTGATGCCGTCGCGTGTGCCGGTGACCTTGAAGTCCATGTCGCCGAGGTGATCCTCGACGCCCAGGATGTCGGTCAGCACGGCGACGTCGTCGCCTTCCTTGATCAGGCCCATGGCCACGCCGGCCACGGACTTCTTGATGGGCACGCCGGCCTGCATCAGCGCCAGACAGCCGGAGCAGACGGTCGCCATGGAGCTCGACCCGTTCGACTCGAGGATGTCCGACACGATACGGATCGTGTAGGGGAAGTCCTCGTGCTCGGGCAGGATGGGCTTGATGGCCCGCTCGCCCAGCTTGCCGTGGCCGATCTCGCGACGACCGGTACCGCTGTAGCGTCCGGTCTCGCCGACGCTGAAGGGCGGGAAATTGTAGTGGAGGTAGTAGTTGTTCCACCACTCGCCCTCGAGGGCGTCGATCTTCTGCTCGTCCATCTTGGTGCCCAGCGTGACGGTGCCCAGGGACTGGGTCTCGCCTCGCGTGAACAGCGCCGAACCGTGGGCGCGGGGCAGGATGCCCAGGTCGATCCAGATGGGACGCACGGTGGTCAGGTCGCGGCCGTCGGCACGGACGCCTTCCTTGACGACCATGGTGCGCATGAGCGACTTCTCGAGCTTGCCGAAGATGGTCTTGGCTTCCTTGTCGGGCTCGCCGTTCTCGTCGACGAAGTGCTCCTTGACCTTGGTCTTCAGAGCGGACAGGGCGTCCTGGCGCTCCAGCTTGGCCGGGATGCGCACGGTCTGATTCAGATCGTCGCCCAGGAAGTCGCGGACGGCCGCGATCTTGGCCTCGTCCAGGACCGGAGCCTCGACGGTGAACTTCTCCTTGGCCCCGGCCTTGGCGACCAGGTCGCGCTGCAGACCGTTGAGCTTACGGATCCAGTCGTGGGCGAACTCGACGGCGTCGAGCAGGCGCTCCTCGCCGATCTCCTGGCAGTGGCCCTCGGTCATGCAGATGATCTCGTCTGTGCCGGCGACGACCAGGTCCATGATCGACTCATCGATCTGCTCGAAGGTCGGGTTGATGACGAACTCGCCCTCCACCTCGGCGACCCGCACGCCCGAGACGTACTCGGTGAAGGGGATGTCCGAGAGGTTCAGGGCGCAGGAGGCGGCGGTGATGCTCAGGGTGTCGGCATGGAATTCCTCATCCGCGCTGATGATGAAGGACACCACGTCGGTGGCGTGCATATAGCCGTCGGGGAACAGGGGGCGCAGGGGGCGGTCGATCAGGCGGCACGTGAGAACTTCACGCTCGCTCGGACGGGCCTCGCGCTTGAAGAACCCACCGGGGATCTTGCCTGCGGCATAGGTCTTGTTGCGATACTCGACGAACAGGGGCAGGAAGCCTCGATCGCTGATCTTCTTGTCGGCCGTGACCGTGACCAGGGCGCGCGTATCGCCCATGCCGACCACAACGGAACCGCTCGCCTGACGCGCCATGCGGCCCGTTTCCAGGGAGAACTGGGTCCCGTTCATTTCCAGTGTGACTGTGTGTGCTTGCATTGTTTTTCCTCTTTCCTTCTTTCAGCTTCCGCTGCAGCGTAATTCAATCTTTCCATTCTTCTCAACATCAGTCGTCTTCACGTCGTCTCTCGGACCAGGAATCAGGACACGCATCCGCAAATGGAGACGCCGCGGACGTTCATGACGCCGCGGCCAGTCTCACGGAATTCGTTCTCCACCCGTAGGATCGCAAGTGAATCCCTGAAGAGATTCGCGGCGTCAACCGCGAATGCCGAGCTCCTTGATCAAGGAGCGATAACTGTCGAGATCCTTCTTCTTCAGGTAATTGAGCAGCCGCTTGCGCTGGCCGACCATCTTCAACAGCCCACGACGGGAATGATAGTCCTTCTTGTGGGTCTTGAAATGCTCGGTCAGGTGCTTGATGCGTGCGGTCAACAGCGCGATCTGGACTTCCGGGGATCCGGAATCCGAATCGTGCTTTTTGAACGAGGCGATTACCTGGTCTTTCTGATCTTTCGTAAATGCCATCGTCGAGAACCTCCTTAAGACTGCGACGTCACGATGGCCGCAGGTTGACACCCGGTAGACGGAACTTAGTCAGGTCCTCCGCCACTGGGGATACGAACGCCTTTCGGCTCGTCAACCCGCTGCAGTTGTCGGGCATTATAAAAAACGCAAGGCAACACGCCCCGCGCCCCGACGCGCCTGGAATATAGACGAGAGGGGCGCACCTGGCAAGCGGGATATCATTATCAGGCGATTAATGTCTTCGGCCGAATCGGTGCCGACTTTATGGTCGGTACGGTCTTGGGACTCAAGTCTCCAGAATGCTCCGTTTCTCCAATTCCGCGATGATCGCGGCTACGCACTCTTCGGGCTTGCCGGCGTCTGTCTCTATGACGATCTCCGGATGCAGCGGCTCCTCATAGGGAGCACTGATACCGGTAAACTCGGGGATCTCCCCACTCCGCGCCTTCTTGTAGAGACCCTTGGGATCGCGCCGCTCGCATTCTTCGAGAGAGCACTTCGTGAAGATCTCGATGAAATCACCGTCCTCGACCAGTTCGCGGTTCATGTCGCGGTCGGTGCGGTAGGGCGAAATGAAGGCCGTCAGCACGATGATGCCGGCGTCGAGCATGAGCTTGGCCACCTCGCCGATGCGCCGGATGTTCTCCGTACGATCATCGGGGCTAAAGCCCAGATCGCGATTCAGGCCAAAACGCACGTTGTCGCCGTCCATGATGTATGTCTGGTGCCCCCGCTCGAAAAGAGCCCGTTCCACAAGACGCGTTAGGGTCGATTTGCCCGAAGCGGACAGACCGGTAAACCACAGGATAGCACTGCGGTGGCTATTGCGTTCGGCCCGTTCTCCGCGCTTGATCGATGAATGGGACCAGGTGATGTTGCGACTCTTGGGCATTGAGATCATCTTCCTCAGCCACGACCGAAGTCGTGTCACGTCAGGGATAGACTTCCGCCTCGCGGAAGGGAACGGCCCCACGGTCCTTCTCGGACAGACCGGACGCCGTATCCAGCGGCCAGTCGATGGCCAGTTGGGGATCGTCCCAGATTATGCTGCGCTCGTGCTCGGGCGCGTAGTAGTCGGTCGTCTTGTAGAGAACATCCGCCGTTTCGGACAGGGCCATGAAGGCATGGGCGAAACCGGCCGGAATCCAACACTGGCGATGGTTCTCGTCCGAGAGCACGACACCGGTCCAACGACCGAAAGTCGGAGAGCTGCGGCGCAGATCCAGGGCGACGTCATAGACTTCGCCGCGGATCACCCGCACCAGTTTACCCTGGGCTGCGCGGATCTGGTAATGCAAGCCCCGAACCACACCGCGATGGGATCGCGAATGATTATCCTGGATGAAATCCACATCCAGACCCGTCACGTCCCGCCAGGTTCGAGCATTGAACGTCTCGCTGAAAAACCCGCGGTCATCATGGAAAACACGAGGCTCCAGGACGAGCACGTCCGGAATATCTGTCTTTACTACTTTCATTTAGAAGCCATCCTTGAGGACCTGCTCCAGATAGTCGCGATAAGAGGACCGGGGTGTGGCCTCTATCAGGGCGGCAAACTGCTCATCATCTATGAAGCCGCGGTGGCGGGCCACTTCCTCCAGACAGGCGATCTTCAGACCCTGGCGGGCCTCCAGGGCCCCGATGAACTGGCTCGCCTCCAACAGGCTGGTGTGTGTACCGGTGTCCAACCAGGCGATGGCGCGTCCGATCTTGTCGGCGTTCATCTCACCGTTGTCCAGATATACTTTGTTCAGAGCGCTTATCTCCAGTTCGCCCCTGTCCTATGGCTGGAGAGCCTTGTCAACGTCCACGACGTGCTCGTCGTAGAGGTAGAGTCCCGGCACCGCGAAACGCGATTTGGGATGCGCGGGCTTTTCCTCGATCCCCAGCACACGGCCCGAATCGTCGAATTCCACCACCCCGTAGCGCTCCGGATCGGTTACGGGATACCCGAAGACCCGGGCGCCACCCTTGAACGCCTTGATGATGAGATCGAGTCGGATACGCCCGTAGAATATGTTATCGCCCAAGACCAGGCAGCAGCCCTCGCCCGCCAGGAACTCTTCGCCGATGATGAACGCCTGGGCGATGCCCGCGGGCTTCGGCTGCACCTTGTAGGTGATGCTCATTCCCCACTGGGAGCCGTCGCCCAGCAGGGATTCGAAACGAGGCGTATCTTCGGGTGTGGAAATGAGCAGGATGTCTTTCAGCCCACCCATCATCAGGGTCGACAGGGGATAGTAGATCAAGGGCTTGTCGTAAACGGGCTGAAGCTGTTTCGACGCCACTTTGGTCAGGGGATACAGTCGAGTGCCCGCTCCTCCGGCGAGGACGATTCCCTTGCGAATAACAGCCATGATGCTTCCCTCCCGGCCCGGCTCAGCAGGCCTCGAGTGCGTTGCGGACGGCCAGTTCGTCGGCGCGGAGCTGCTCGCACAATGCATCGACCGATGCGAATGTGCGTTCATCCCGCAGACGGGCGACCCATTCTATCTTCAAGCTGCGCTCCCGAATATAGCCGCTGAAATCCAGGATGTGAACCTCCAGACGTGGCGTGGGCAAACCACCCTCATGAATGGTGGGCGCATGGCCGAAATTCAGCATACCTGCAAAGACGCCGCGCTTCGTGCCGGGCGCGCCAAGGGGCTCGCCCCACCGATCGACTTCCGGCAGCCGGCCCCGTCGCTTTTCAATCACGCCCGGTCGGTTCTCGTCGGTGATCACGTCCTCGGGCAGATGCACGCGTACGGCGTATACGCCCGGCGCCGGCAGGAGCTTGGCCGTTTCCAAGGGGTCGATATTGGCCGTGGGATACCCCAGCTTTTGCCCCTTGCCCGAACCATAGCCCACCTCGCCCCATAGACTGTAGGAACGGCCCAGCATGGCATTGGCCCGCTCGACGTCGCCATCGCGCAGGGCGGCGCGGATGGCCGAACTGCTGATGATGCTGCCGTCGGGCAGGGTGATCGCCTTGACCACGGTAAAGCCGTAACCCAACTCGCGGCCAAGATCGGCGAGCGTATCGGCGTTGCCGCCCCGGCCCGAGCCGAGATGCACGTCGTGACCGCCGACCATGTGTCTCATCCCAAGGAAATCGACCAGAAAGCGTTTGACGAATTCGTCGTAGGTCAGAGACGCCAGGGCTGGACAAAAATCCACCGCCACCACCGAATCCACGGGCGACTCCTTGAGCAGACTCAACTTCTCGCGCCATGACGTCAGAAGTTGGGGCCGATCCACGTCGAGAACCTGGCGGGGATGTTCCCGGAACGTGAAGATGCAGCTATGGGACAGCCCCTCTGTGCGCTTGGCCTCTTCGGCCGTGCTGATAAGGGCCCGGTGTCCGAGATGCAGGCCGTCAAAAGCGCCCAGAGCGAGTGCGCAATCGGCGAGCGCCGGTGCTGGCCTGGCTTCGTTCCCTTCCAGGATACGTGTGATGTACTGGCTGCTCAGTCGTATCAGTCGCACGATCCGTCGTCCTCTCGGGCTCGCTCGGGCGGCGGCGGGAAAACAGCCGCCAGGCGCGGCACGGCCTCTGCCGTGTCGTTCGGTTCATCCATGTGTCCGACGGCGACGAGGTCGCCCCCCGCATCCAGTATGCAAAACAGCTTTGGCCGCGATGCTGCCACGGCGACCGGCGGGAAATCCAGCCTTGCCAGCCATCCGGGATCCGGCTGCACGCCCTGTCGCAGATCTGCGGCTTCACCGGGGTCGACCCGCAGAGTGGGCAACTCCGGCAAGGCGGCCGCCGCGGGGCGCAGGGCGTCGATCAAGGCGTCCGCCTCCTGCATTCTAGCGGCCGGCAGCGCGTCTGCAACCTCGAAGGGGCCTATACGTGTGCGCCTCAGCTCCAACACGTGCCCCACGGAGCCGAGGCTTTCGGCGATATCTCGCGCCAAAGACCGGACATAGGTACCGCTCGAACAGCTCACGGACAAGTCGATGTCGCAAACGCTCCCGTCCGGACCGGTGCCCGGCCGGGCTTCCCCCAGGACGGAAAGATCGTCGATACGCACCGGGCGGGCCTCCGGTTCCGGCACGGGGGCCCCGCCGCGTGCCAGCTCGTAGAGGGGCTTCCCGCCGCGTTTAAGCGCCGAGAAGATCGGAGGGATCTGTAGGATCTCGCCCTGGAAAGACGTGAGCACGGCTTCGATGTCTGCGGTCGTGAAGTCGGCGCGCCCGGTCGCGACGACATCGCCGTCCGTATCCAGCGTATCGGTGGTCGCACCGAGTCTCGCGGTGAACCGATAGCGCTTGTCGTGCCCGAGCAGGAAATGGGACAGGCGGGTTTCCGGTCCGCAGAGGACCATCAGCAGCCCTGTGGCCAAGGGGTCGAGAGTACCGGCGTGTCCACAACGGAAACGTTTGCCGCCGCGCTGTCGACGACCGGGCGCGAGGGTACGGCGAACGGCGTCGACCACTCCGTATGACGATACGCCCCGGGGTTTGTCGATCAGGAGAAAGCCCCTGCGAGACACGGTCATGACCGGTTCCCCATGGTTCAAT
>DAOVZQ010000261.1 GCA_030635025.1 bacterium | reverse complement strand
GTGTGGCAGGCGTTGCAGGCGCCCTTGCTGCCGTCGGGGTTGATGCGCCCGATGCCGCTGTTGGGCCACTGCACCCGGTCGAGTTTGTTGGGGCTGTCCGGATCGATGCGCATCTTGGCACCGTGGCAGTTGGTGCAGCCCGCGATGGCCACCGGCGCGCCGCCGGCCGCGTGGGCCAGATAGGCGTCCTTCGACTCGAGAATCTCGCCCGCATGCGCGTGATACGAGTTGTTCACTTCGTCGGATTCCTTCGGGTGACATTTGCCGCAGTCGAAGGGCGTGACGAGGGTTGCGATGAGTGCGCCCTCATGCTCGTACGCATCCACATCGTCCTTGTTGGCCTTGTGGCACTCGTAACATGTGACGTTGTGCTTGGCGTGTTCGCTGTTGAACCACTGGCGATACAGGCCGGGCGATTTCTCCTTGTGACAGGTCATGCACTGACCGGCAATCTTGGCGTCTTCCGTTTCTCCAAGAACCGCACTCCCCGACAGAAACAAGCCGCAGAGCAGCAGGATCGCGATGAAGTGTGACTTTCTCCTCATGTCCGATACCCCTTCCGGATGAGTTGGTCAGAAGCCTGCGAATTGAACCTTGAAACAGGAATATGTCCCAATCAAAAGAGCGAATCTTGAGCTCGACGCGCCCCTCCTAACTTGAACTCCCACCCGAATATAGTAATTAAATACCCCCATATCCAAGGGTTATTATGTGCCCTGTATGTGAATTTGGAAAAGACAGAATTATTACCCAAACAGGCACATAGCGGCATTGTGGAGTACTCTTTGTTTTTCGCAAAGCTTTTTTCAATTACCACAATATAGACAGGAAATGTCGCTTATCGTAGGGAATTCCCTGTCGCGGGGTAAGGAGATCCCTTATCTCGGTGTTATTGTTGCGGTTATGGAATTAATAGCACTCAAGGAAACCTAGAGTATGACGATGAAATACAAAGCATAGAACGCTTATAGGATATCCTTGATCTCGGTTCCGTGCGTCCGCGCTTGCAGCCCATGAGACTTCATCCAGGGCGCAGGTCGATCACGATCTCCTTGAGAGGTTAGCGATGAAGACTCATTTCCTGCGATCAAGATCATGTTGAGGATATTAGGACGTATCTCGGTCAAGCAGCGAATCTTGCTGGGTGCAACCCTGTCGGGTGGCGTAGCCCTGGTTCTGGTCGCCGGCATGTTGATCGCTTTTCATTTGCAGTGCCAGCGCCAGGAAGTCATATCGATGGTGGAGACCCAGGCGGCCCTCGTCTCAGCCTCATGTATCGGTCCGATGAGCGTCTTGGATAAACATGGCGCCGAGGACGTGCTAGGAGCTCTGCATGTTGATAAGAGCGTGTTGGTCTGCCGTCTGTTCGATATGACAGGCGAGGAGTTCGCAAGCTGGCGATCGTCCGGTGTCGATGCGAACCAGATCCTGAACCCGGGTGAGCCCGGTTATTCGATACGCGGAGATAAACTCACCCTCACGAGTCTCGTGACCAAGAACGGTGAGATGATTGGCCACCTCGTGGTTCTCTATGATCTCTCATATCTCCAGACGGGGTTGTATCGGTTTATGGGTATCACCGCCATCGCCCTGATGGCGGTCCTCATACTGTCGATCGTGATCAATACGTTCGTCGCGCGCGGGATCACCGGTCCGATGGTGTACATCAGTCATGCGATGGATACGGCGACCGAGGAAGTGTTTACATCGGCCAATCAAATGGCGGATACGGCGAATTGCATAAGTCAGGATGCCAGTTCCCAGGCCGCGAGTCTGGAGCAGACCTCCGCGTCGCTCCGCGAGATACGGTCCCAAACCCAGAGCAACGCTAGCAACTCCAGCAAGGCTCGCACCCTCGTGAAGCAGGTCGAACAGGCCTCGGGAGAGGGTGAAAATGCAATGGAGCGGCTGGACGTGGCCATCGAGAAGATCAAGACTTCGTCCGACGACTCGGCGCGTATCATACAGACCATCGATGACATCGCGTTCCAGACCAATCTGCTGGCCCTGAACGCGGCCGTCGAGGCTGCGCGGGCGGGTGACGCCGGCCGGGGCTTCGCCGTGGTCGCCGACGAAGTCCGGAACCTCGCACAACGGTCGACCGAGGCCGCGCGCGGCACCGCCGATCTGATAGACGAGGCCCAGAGCAACGCCGACGATGGCGTGGTCGTCAGTACGGAAGTCGGGCGGCTGCTGCATGATATCGTAACGGGCGTGGGCGAGGTCGGTGAACTGATCTCGCAAATAGCGAACGCCGGCCGTGATCAGGCCGCTGGTATCGATCAGATCATGAATGCCGTCGAGCATCTGGAGCGTGTGACCCAGTCCAACGCGGCCAACTCCGAGGAATCGGCCGCGGTGAGTGAGCATCTGCTCGCGCAGTCGCGGAGCATGCGTAGGCGGACGAACCAGATGGAGCGCCTATTGATGGGACGATCACAAGTCGATAAGCCTGTCGATGAACAGTTACGGAAACCTCAACGCAAGGCGGTTGTCGAGCAGGCCGCATCGATCGCAGAAGATCCAAGGCCGGTAATGCGCAAAAGCACGCCGTCATGTATCCGGTCCGGCGATTCACCGGAAACCTTCAGCATGGACGACACCGTCAAGATGCTGGATCTGGAGGATCTGGAATCCATCGAAATATAGAGTATCGGTTGAGATGTTGGGTCTCCGAAAGCCCCCGCTCCCATGTGAGGAGCGGGGGCTTGTCGTAGTCCGGCGAGAGGGTGTCGATTCCTGACGTGGGGTATCAGGCCCCGTCCATCATCGATCCTTCGTCGAAGGCGGAAAAACCGGCGGGGTCGGCCAGATAGTCCAGCGTGTTCTTCAGCAGGCGATAGTGATCCTGCTCCTGGTGGGCCAGTTCCTCGAAGAGGGCTTTGGCCTGGGGCGACTCGACGCTCTCGGCGCCGTCCTTGTACATCTTGTAGCCGCGCTCTTCGACCTTGAGAGCGCCGCGTAGGGCGTCGAGCTCTTCTTCGGCCAGGGGCAGTTCATCCTCGGCCTCATCCAGGGCTTCCGTGAAGATGTCCCGCGCCTTGCGGGGATGGTCGTCGTCGGCCTCGATGGCGTTCGGATCCATGCCCGCGGTGATCTTGTCGCGCAAGGCTACGAGGAAGGCCTTGTGTCCGGCCTCGTCCTTGGCCAGCGACTTGAAGATGTTGCGTTCCACCGCCGAGGGGGACGCCTGCTCGCGCTCGATAAAGAAGCGCATGCCCTCTTCCTCGAAGACGATCGCATTGTTCAGAATCTGCAGACATTGCTGTCGGTCATCGGACATGATGGTCTCCCTGTTTCGATATGGTCGTGCTTCCGGTCTACATGGGTGAGAAGCCCTGGTCGGCCCAATAGGCGTCCTGGTACAGGGTCTCGAGTTCACGCAGCTGGTTCAGGTGGTCCACTTCCCACTCGCTCAGCCAGGTGAAGAGTTTCTTCAGCTCGGGGCTGTCGGTTTCGGCGGCCTGCTTTGTGTAATAGTCGATGGCCCGGGTCTCCAGATCGACGCCGATACCGATGACCGCCATCTCGAAATCGCCGCGCTTGAGGCTACGCTTGAACTCGTCGCTGACGACGTTCTGCGAGCCGTGGTCGAGTTCGGCTGGGTTGATTTCCGAGAGATCGAATGTGCCGTCTTCCATCAGGCTCGTGATCTGGGTCTTGAGGATCTGCGTATGCGCGACCTCGTCCTCGGCCAGCATCTCGAAGAGCTTCTTGGCGTCGGGATTGGTCGTCTGGGTCACGGCATGGGCGTAGAGCTGCTGACCTTTGATTTCGACCATCAGCGCTTCCTTGAGCGCGTGGATGACCGGGCTGTCTGCCATGTTACTCATCGGGTCTCCTTGTTTCTGTCGCCTGGCTGTGTGTCAATTATCCTTGAGAGCCGCGTTCAGCTCCATCAGGGCCTTTTTGCCGTCGCCGAACATCATCAGCGTGTTGTCGGCGGCGAAGAGCGGGTTCGGTATGCCTGCGAATCCGGGACTCAGACTCCGCTTCACGATCACGACCGTGCGGGCCTTGTCGACGTCGATGATGGGCATCCCCGCGATGGGGCTTTCCGGATCGGTTCGGGCTACCGGGTTGACCACGTCGTTCGCGCCGACCACCAGACACAGGTCCACCTGGTCCATGGTCGGGTTGATGTGGTCCATCTCCACCAGCTTGTCGTAGGGCACGTCGGCCTCGGCCAGCAGCACGTTCATGTGTCCCGGCATGCGACCGGCCACCGGGTGGATGGCATATTCCACCGTGACGTCGCGCGACTCCAGGATGTTGGCGAAGTCGCGCACCACGTGCTGCGCCTGCGCCACGGCCATGCCGTATCCCGGCACCACAACCACGCGCTGGACACCATCCAGGATCATGGCCACTTCCTCGGGGCTGGTGGCCTTCACCTTGCCGGCATAGACCTCGTCGGCCGAGGGACCGTCGGCGCTGGGGCCGAGCTTGCCGAAGAGCACGTTGCCCAGGCTGCGGTTCATGGCCACGCACATGATCTTGGTCAGGATGATACCCGACGCGCCCACCAGCGAACCGGCGATGATCAGCACGTTGTTGTTGAGCACGAATCCCGTGGCCGAAGCCGCGAGTCCCGAGTAGCTGTTCAACAGCGCGATGACCACCGGCATGTCGGCGCCGCCGATGCCGACGGTCAGCAACACGCCCAACAGCAAGGCCAGGCCCACGATGACCCAGTAGGGCATCAAACCTCCGCCCGTGGCCAAAAGGTAGCCAAGGGCAATACAGCTTACCAGGAGTAAGGCGTTGATCGCCTGCTGGCCCGGATAGTGGACGTTTCCCTTGATC
>DAOVZQ010000041.1 GCA_030635025.1 bacterium | reverse complement strand
CGTGGGAATTCGTCCAGCCGAGGGTATGATCGACCGGCACCAGGGTCTCCCCCTCGGCGTGGCAAAGTCGGCAGTCCATAAAGGCATCGGCCGTTTCGTGACACGAGCGGCATAGATCCTTCTGGGGTATTTGCGGGGCCGCACCCGTCACATCGCCGTGGCAGGCGGCGCAGTCCATGTCCGCGCCCACGTGGGCGGCGTGGGAGAAATTCCAACCGGGTGCCGGGGGCATGGCCAGGACCTCGGCGGTATCCGCGTTGGTGTGGCAATCGGCGCAGAGATCCTCGTCGTCCGTGTCGTGGCAGTCGGCGCAGAGATCCATGCCGGGACGATGAGTGGTCAACGCCGAAGCCGACTCGTCGATGCCCTCATGGCAGGTTGTACACTCGATATCCTGCTCCTGATGCAGACCGTGGGAGAAGATGATCTCATCGGTCGCATCACCGCGGGTCAACACGGCCGTGGCCAGCAGCAGCATCACGACACAAGTCGTGCGGATGGCGGTCTTCATCGCAGCCAACCTCCCCGGTCAAGCCCAAGGCGGGATACGCCGCGCGCCATCGAGACGTTCAGTCCCAGCAGAAAGCGAACGTCCTCGTCATAGTAGGGATTCGTCAGACTCTGGACTTCGGCCAGCAACTGCACGCCGGGCCGCAGTTCGAACCGTAATCTTCCGGAAAGCGTGGTCAGATCCCGCTCGTCCTGCACAGGTGCATCCTCGAGCAGTGCATAAGTGACCAGTGAGGCATGTCCGCTCACCCACAGCCAAGGCAACAACCGCCGCGAGACGTCGCCGTAGAAGGCGCTCTCTTCACCGGCATCGCCGAGCCTCAACGAGTAGCCGAGGCGCACGTCGGGCAGCAGCAGAGCCACGCCGATACGCGACGATGTCCGGTCGTCGATAAACGAGCCCGTATACTCCAGCTCGCCGCCGATGCGCCGGGGCGATTCGTAACGGGCCACGGCCCTGACTAGGCGGATGCGCTTCATGTTGGCGAAGCGGGCGAAGTAAGAAGCGGCGTCGATGGCGGGGCGTCGGTCGATCATCTGCAGGGTCAGCACGGGAAGGTTATACGCCGGCGTCCAACGAGCCAGCGCCTCCATGCGTCCCCAGTCCTCGTGCTCAAGATCATAGGCGACCCGGCCGACCAGCCGAAGTCGACGGGCGATCGAGGCGGTCGTCTCCAGACCCACCGGACGTTCGGCCGTAATCCCGTCGCGATCGCGACTGTATCCCGACAAGGCGACACGCAATCCGGGTGACAGGGTCACGCCGACCCGGCCACCGAAAACGGCGTCGTCCTTGAGACTTCCGATTTCGCTATCCAGCCCGTAGGGCGAGCGCGCGCCGCCCCAGGCGCTGATATCCCAGCGCCGCTGTGGACGCATCGACACCCAGACTCCGTCCATGGAGAGGCCGGCCACGCCGGTCTGCAGAAACTGGCGGCCGAGGCGGGCTCGTAAGCGGGGCGTAGCCTTGAATTCAGCATAACCGGTATAGAGGCGGGCGTTCTCGCGAGCGTACCCGTCGTCGCTCAGATCATCGGCCAGTCGGCCGGATGCGCGCAGCGTGACTCGACCGCCGGCCAAGCCAGAAACGGTGCCGGAAACGTGCTGGTAGGCCTTGAAATGATCCTGTTGAATTCCGGTGTCGTCCGCCGTCTGATGGAGATAGCCCGTCGAACGGAGATTGAGCCACCAGGAATGGGTCTCGGGTGTGGAGGACACAGGAGCGGCCAGTACGGCGGCGGCGGCGAGTAGCAGACCGAGCGTCATGGTAACGATCGGAATATTCGAGCGGCCGAACCGCTCCGGTTTGCCTACATTCGGCGATTGTCTATTGCCTCTGGTCACAATCTTCACCCGCTCACCATCGCTTTCCGAATCGTCGGCCTTCAAGCCCTGAACACCATCGGGAACGTAACACGCAAGGCGCGGGGGAACCTAATCCAAAATGCATACCAAATTGAAGGGGTTTTATCCTTTTTCACCAACGGCACTGGCTTTGTCGGCCTCCCTCGCCCCCCACGACTTAGGGACAACGGTCACGCCTTTATCCGTCACTGTAAATATTTTGCGATCCGATTCGTGATCATGGCCGATATGCAGGCCGTCCGGAATCACGGCGCCCTTGTCCACGATCGCCCGGTGCACCGAGGCACGCTTGCCGATGACCGTGTTGTCCATGATCACCGAATCGACCACATGGCATCCGGCCTCCAGGCGCACGTTGCGTCCCAGGATGGATCGCTCGACCGTGCCGCCGGAAATGATCGTCCCCCCCCCGGTGATCGAACCGATGAGCTGACCGAGGGGCCGGTCTTCGCCGATCAGGCCATGGACACTCTTGGCGGGAGGCGTGGGCGCCATCCACGTACGCACGGGCCATTCGCGATCGTAGAGACTGAAGGGCGGCACGGGTCGAATCAGATCCATGGACGCCTCGTAATAACTGTCCAGCGTTCCGATGTCTCGCCAGTAACGGGGCTCTACAGATTCCTTAGCCAGGAAGGGATAAGCGTAGACCCCGCCTTGACTCACCATCTTGGGAATGACGTCGTTGCCGAAGTCATGGCTGGTTCCCGCGTCGGCCGCATCCTCGTGCAGCTCACGCACCAGATCTTTGCGGTTGAAGACATAGACGCCCATGTTCACCAGGCACCATCCGGGTTTGCCGGGAATGGTCTTGGGATCCGACGGCTTCTCCTCGAAGCCGACCACCTGCCAGTTCTCGTCCACTTCCAGGATGCCGAACTCGTGCGCCTCGCTCTGCGGCACCACGACCGCACCGAGGGTGAGTTGGGCGGAGCGTTCCTGGTGCAGGACCAGCAGGGTCGAATAGTCCATGCGGTAGATGTGATCACCCGAGAGGATCAACACGTAGTCGGGTCGCTCACGCTCGATCAGGTAGATGTTCTGGTAGATGGCGTCGGCGGTGCCTCGGTACCACATCTCCCCCACGCGATGCTGCGGTGGGATACCGAAGAGGAATTCGCCGGCCTCGTGGTTGAAGATCTGCCAGCCCTTGAGCAGGTGCTTGTCCAGCGAGAAGGATTTGTACTGTGTAAGGATGAAGATACGGCGCAGGCCGCTGTTCCACACGTTGCTCAGCGTGAAGTCGATGATGCGGTAGTTGGCGCCGAAGGGGACGCCGGGCTTGGAGCGCTCCTGGGTCAAGGGACGCAATCGGGCCCCCTTGCCGCCGGCCATGATCATCGTCAGGGTATTTTTCGGCAGCTCCAGGATTTTCATGCGGTCGGTCCTTCCCCGCTTGGTCGGTGCACACGTGTTGCGCCCAGTTTCCGGTAATGCTGTTCGTAGACGGCCGCCGGGCCGTCCCAACTGAAATCCGTCGCCATCCCCGCGCGCAGCACCTTATGCCACGCCTTGTCATCTTGCCAGACTGCATGCGCCCGCACCAGACAATCGGTCAGAGCCCCGGTCGTCGACGTGTTGAAGACGAAGCCCGTCCCGCCTGGCTTGTCCGCATCGATCACCGTATCGGCCAGGCCGCCCGTTCGCCTGACGACCGGTACCGCGCCATAGCGCATGGCGTACATCTGGGCCAGGCCGCACGGCTCGAAGCGGGACGGCATGGCAAAGACGTCGCTGCCCGCGTAGATGCGGCGGGCCAGATCCTCATCGAAGCGATCGAGGAACGCCAGGCGTCCCGGATGACGACCGGCAGCCTCACGCAGAGCGTCGCTCAGATCCGCGTCGCCGGTCCCCAACACGACTATGCGCCAACCGTCGGCGATCAAGTCGTCAACCGATTCCGTGAGCAGATCGTAGCCCTTCTGAGGGACGAGCCGACCCACCGAACCCAGCACAGGGCCGCCGTCCTCCAGTCCGCATTCCTTCAGCAACGCGGCGCGGCAGATGGTTTTTCCCGTCATGTCCTTCGCAGAGAAAGAAGCCGGCAGGGCCGGGTCGGTTGCCGGGTTCCAATCCTTCCGATCCATACCGTTGAGGACGCCTGAAAAGCGGTCGCCCAACCCCTGCAGAACACCCCCGAGTCCGCACCCGTATTCGGGATCGCCCACAACCTCTCGGGCATAGGTGGGGCTCACGGTCGTGACATGGCCCGCAAGCAGGATGCCCGCCTTCATGAAATTCAGATCGTCGTGGAACTCCATCACGCCTGGATGCCAAGCCATCTTCCGGGGCAGATCCAGATCCTCGAATAATTCACGGGGATGAATGGCCTGGTGGGCCAGATTGTGAATGGTCAACATGGACCCCGCATCAGCGAGCAAGGTGTCCCGCACATCCCAGCTGGCCAGGTAGACAAGGGCCAGACAGGACGCGGCGTCGTGGACATGAACCACGTGCGGCGCCCAGCTGAGCAGTTGCGGCAAGGCCAACGCTCCCGCACCGAGCATGGCCTGGCGCGCGGCGGTATCGTTGAACTCTCCCGTCGCTCCGTAGCCGTAGACGCCGGAACGTCCGTAGAGCGTGTCGTTCTCGAGCAGATAGACATCCGGACCCGCCGGATCTTTCCAGATATGCAGACGAACCTGGTGCAGGACGCGCCCCTGGCGCAGTGGAATATCGGGCAGCCCGCTCACGCGACCCACGTCATAACGGCTGCGGTCCACATCTCCGTACAAGGGCATGACCACCTTGACGTCGTGACCCCGGGCGCTGAGCGCGCCGGCGAGCGATGCGACCGCGTCTCCCAGCCCCCCGGTCTTGGCCAGGGGTGCATACTCGGCGGTGACCATCAGAATGCGCATCAGCCGTCCTCCGCGAGTCCGTGTTCGATGCGCAACGAGATCCGGAAGGTTCGACTCTCACCGGCTCCGAGTTCAAGATCGCTCACGAACCACAGGGCATGGCCCTGATAGGTCAGATGGAAGCCGTCCTCCCCCTGGGTGGCGGTCCTCACCGGCAGTGACCAGATCTCCGCGTCGTCCGACAGACTCCAGCGCAAGGCGGCCCTGTGCAGCGGCACCACGATGGACAGATCGCGTCTGGCGGCGAAGCACGCGGCGTCGAGTACGGGAGGCTCGCCCTCGCCGTCCTCACCGGCATAGACCTGGCCGTCGTACAGGGCCAGATTCCATTCGGGAGCGAATCGGCAGCGTAGGGTCTCCGTGTCGAGGTTCTTCACGGTCCAGCTCACGTCGAAGGACGCACCGGCCGGCGCCAGTGTTACTTCCTTGGTCAACTCCACCGGATACCTTGCGCCTTGAAGATCCACGTATGATCCCTCGGCCACGGTGCGAAAACGGTCGTCGTCCAGGGTGCCGGCTGCGCCGAAGAGCGGGGCTTCGAGACGAGCCGGCGTCGCCGCCAGGTCGCCACCGTCGGCGGCCGTGATCCCTTCCAGCGTTTCCGGAAAACCCGTCCCCGGATGCAGGAATCGCTCGAGTAGTGAATAACGGGGCTGGGGATCTTCACCGAGCGCCTCTTGCACTTCCGGCGCCACTGTGAAATTCAGATCGTGGATCGAGCCGCCCTCATCCCCGCCGGCGGCGCTTGCGGTTGTCGCCTGCTCGATCTTGGTGTGATAGGCCTCGCGGCGTCGGCGCAGAGTGTTCTGGAGGTTCCATTCCTCGCGTCTGTCTTCCAGACCGATGAGCGCGCCTCCGCGATCGGGGGACAGGAAGAGCTCCAGGGAGTCGTTGCCCAGCCGCACGTCCGTACCGGAACGGCCGACCAGCGACACCATGCGGGCCCGCGGCGGCGGCATGACGGTCTGGATGATCTGCGTCCCCAAAATCAGATGCTTGTAGATGGCATGACGCAGATGCGGCAGGTACAAGCCGCCGAAAACACCGTGCCAGTAGGCGCAGTTGCATTCGGCGCGCCAGAGATGATCACGGGCCTCGTCCACACGGGTCTCGTCGGCCCCGAGGGCCTCGGCGAAAACAATCTCCTCATGCAGCAGCAAGGCGCGCCGCTGCATCAGCAGGCTCTCCTCGTACTTCTGGAAGAACTGACGCCAGAATCCGCCGCGAAAGTAGGGGCGCATAGCCTCCCACTCCCCGCTGTCCTGATAGTGGTGGACCGCATTGCCGAAATGCTCGGCGGCGGGCATGGGCAGCGACCACTCGGACATCTCGAAATAACTGCTCGGCGGCAGGTAGACGCGCCGGCTCGGCGGACGTGCGGCGAGGACTTCGCTGGGATGAACCAGTTCCAACCAGTCCCCCTCGGCTTCCAGCGCATCCAGGAACCGCTCCAACCAACCGCGTTCATAGACGAGCTCGTGGGTGCCGGGCCAAGCGCCGAACTTCTCACCGTCATCCACCATGACCAGCACGCCGCCGGGATCACGGTCGTGAACCTCGCGGCAGGCCGCTACGGTCTGCTCGGGATCCTGGAACGGGATCAGGTAGCGCAAGTGCTCGTTGATGGGCAGCAGGGCCACTTCATCGCCCAGATCGTCGGTGAGCAGGGGGCCTCGGGTCAGGTCCGCGGGATCGACGCCGGCCTGAACGAAATGGTAATCGTCCAGCAACGCGAACTTCACGCCCGCACGGGACAACGAACCGGCCAACTGGGGCTCCCAGACCCGTTCGGCCATCCAGACGCCGGCGTTCGCCGTACCCACATGCCCTTTGAGCCAATCGGACATCATACGCAGTTGACCGATACGGTCGCGCTCGGGAATCGCGGCCAGGATCGGCTCGTAAAAACCGCCGCCGAGCATTTCGACACGACCCGCGCGCACCAGGAAGGCCACGCGCTCCAGATACTCCGGCCGGTGGTGTTGCAGCCACTCAAGCAGGGGGCCGGTCACATGTAGGCAGAACCGGTACGACTCGTGACGCTCCGCCACCTCGAGGTACGGCAGGTAGCTCTTGTCGTAGATTTCGGCGATGACGTGATCGAAGTTTCCGACCGGCTGATGATTGTGGATCCCTAGGACGAGTTTCATGCGTCGCTCCCCTGTCCGAGCACCGGCGTGTCCAGCCGGGGATCGGGATCGTCACCCAAGTGGTTCGCCACGTTGGCGAGGTGGCGGCGGAAGAGGGCGTCGAACTCCCGGCCGAAATCGGTGGGATTGTCGTCGCCGTACCACCAGAACCAATCGCTGCTTTCGGCATTGGCCATGGCCGCCATGGCGCGGGGCAGATCGCCATCGCAGGCCGGGCCGACCCGGTCCGGATCCGGAGCCGTGACCGTTTGGCCGTCCGCCAGCTTAACTTTGGTCAGGGCGCCTGCCGCCGACAGCTTCGCCTCGAAGGCGTCGCGCACTCCGGCCAGATACTCCCAGCCACGGTTCTTCTCGACGTGGCCGACCCAGGTTGTGAAGTCGGCGCGAATCCAGGAGCCTGCGCAGACGGTCGGCAATACGACCGGCCGGACCCCGTCGCGCGACAGGTACCCGTCGAAGGTCGACCACCGCAAGGTTTCCGTCCTCGAAATCTCCCCGTAAAGACGCTGCAGAAAATCGATGCCGTTGTCCGGATAATATTCCCAGGGATTCTCGCCGTCGAGAATCAAGGGGACGATGTACTCGCCGTCTTCGGGCAGACCACGCCGGATGTTGTCCAGGTGGTGCAGCAGATCGGCGACCGCATCGGTTGCCGACCAGGACTGATAGTGGAAACCCAGATTATCCGAAAGACCCGTATCGCGGAAGAAGATCGCGGGCGCATCGTCGCCGCCCCAGCGATAGGACTGGAAATGCCCTTCCCCGGGCATGGGCGAGCCCTCCTTTTTCCAGGAATTCGCCAGCACGCCCTGATCGGTCGCCACCCAGCGCAGTCGCTCGGTCTCGAAGACCCGCAGGGCGGCCTCGCTGATCGACCCCTCGGCAGGCCACATGCCGACCGGACGAATACCGCACAGACGCTCCGTTTCATCCAGGGCCGTGCGGACCTGGAACCAGGCGTCGCCAGGCCGCTGGAAACGGGTCGCGGGCAACGGCAGGTCCGGCAAGGCTTCGTGCGCCGCTTCCGTATCGCAGAGCAACGGCAGAATGGGATGATTCAAGGGCGTGCACGACAGCTCTACTTGCCCGCTCTCGGCCGCCTCGCGGTAGGCTGGCAGAATCCGGCCCAGGAATTCCCGCTGAACATCCAGGAGATCCTGCTTATCGGATTCGGTGAAACCCCGGCCCTTGACGAAGAGACGAGCCACGCGCGGATCCTCGCGCAGAGTGCGCCCACACCAGGCCAGGTTGAAGCCGACCTGCAGGTCGAGCAGATCCTGATCATCGAAACGGGTGATCACGCCCGGCTCCAGCGCCTCTCGGCCATCGCCGCCACGGGTCTCCCAGAGTTCGCGCAGGCGCGGGAGCTCCACAAATCGCTGAGCGTGATTGAAAGAAAAGAAGTCGCGGAGCAATAACAGCTTGTCCGCCTCTTCCAGATCGGCGGGAGCGCTGCGGCTCAGACGTTGGAAATCGTCTTCGGTGCGACCGGATGCCGCATCGTCGAGTTGACGCAGCAGCGAGGGCACCACATTGAAAACGGCCCGGGCCTGGGGTTCTTCCCGGACCAGGCGGATCATGTCGTAATAGCTCAACTGGGCGTGCAGTCGCACCCAGGGCATCGTCGGGCGTCCCGTGATGCCATCCACGTAATCGGGCTGGTGCATATGCCACAGCACGGCCACGGACAGGCGATTGGCGGTCATCTGCGTCCTTTCTAATTATCTTGAAAACCCATGGAACCCGTTTCGGTCTCCTGCGTAGAATACATTATCGTGAGTGTCAAGCAACTCAGATAGCCAAAACGAGAGCTTCCTTAAGGGCGAAACAGAGCAAATCGGGTGCAACGGCAGGAGCGGGGAAACCCGCTCCTGCCGTTTTAGCGAATGCCTGGGCAATTACGCTTTCCACTGGCCCCGGGAGCTTCGTTGGCGTAGCATCGGGCCTCGATTCCACTCCAGACACCCTCTCGGGAGACGAGCATGGCCAGAGTCGTGATGGAAAACGCCGGCAAGATCTACCCCGGCGGCGTCGTGGCCGCCTCCGACGTCAGTCTTCAGATCGCCGACGGTGAATTCGTGGTCCTCGTTGGCCCATCGGGCTGCGGCAAGTCGACGACCCTGCGCATGGTGGCCGGGCTGGAGACCGTCAGTTCGGGTACGGTCAGCATCGGTGATCGCGTCGTGAACGACGTGGAGCCCAAGGATCGCAACATCGCCATGGTCTTCCAGAGTTATGCCCTGTACCCCCATATGTCGGTGCGCGACAACATGGCTTTCGGCTTGAAGTTACGCAAGACCCCCGAAGCCGAGATCGATAAACGGGTGGGCAGTGCGGCCGACATTCTCGGCATCGCCGACCTGCTGGACCGCAAGCCCAAGGCCCTCTCGGGCGGGCAGCGTCAAAGAGTAGCCCTCGGCCGGGCCATCGTGCGCGACCCGGACGTCTTCCTCTTCGACGAGCCCCTGAGCAATCTCGACGCCAAGATGCGCGTCCAGATGCGCACGGAGATCTCGCGGCTGCATCATAGTCTCGGCGCCACCATGATCTACGTCACCCACGATCAGGTGGAAGCCATGACCATGGGCGAACGCATCGTGGTCATGAACGACGGCCGGATCCAGCAGGTGGACACGCCCATGAACCTGTATACCAAGCCGGTTAATCGTTTCGTGGCTGGATTCATCGGCTCTCCGGCCATGAATTTTCTGGACGGGAAGATCGTACGCGAGGACGGTTTGCGGTTCGTCGCCGACGGTATCGAACTGAGCCTGCCCGCGGCCTGGCAACCCAAGGACGACTGGCTGGGGCGTGAGCTGACCCTGGGCGTGCGTCCGGAACATCTGATCGTCGGTGATGGGGCCATCACCGCGACGTTGCAGGTGATCGAACCCCTGGGCAACGAAACCCTGCTCTACTTTACGCTCGGTGGAACGCCGTTCACCGTACGCAGCCAGGGCAACATTCAGGCCAAGGTGGGCGAGACCATCGGTCTGGCCCTGCCCGCCGAACACCTGCACCTCTTCGACTCCGACAACGGCGAGGCCCTGACGCCAGGCTAGTCGATTACCCTGACGGCTTTCTTCAGGTCCTTGGGCGCCTTGTCGTCCCAGGTGTGCTTCACGCGCAGCTTACCGCCATCGTCCCGGCAGACCTCCACCCGCAGCAGGTGCTTGCCGACCCGCACCTCGCCGCTCAACGACGGCCAATCATCCGGTAACGAGGGCGCGATCTCCACGACCGGCTTCTCCCCCGTCAGATCAACGCTCACACCCAGATAATCGTCGCTGGCGTTGCGCAGAAGTTCGCTCAGGGACCAGGCCTGGCTCGTGGCGCCGCCGAACTCGTCGTTGCGCTCGGCTCGATCGCCGTCGCGGATTTCCTGCAGGGTGCCGACGGCGCCTTCGTCCATGATCTCGTCGAGGAGCATGCGGGTCTGGCCGAAGCCGTCGCGCGGG
>DAOVZQ010000093.1 GCA_030635025.1 bacterium | reverse complement strand
CGACCAGGACCTCTTCATCACCAATTACAACGGCCCGAACGCGCTACTGCGCAACGATCCCGAAAACCCGGGCGATCCCGACGACCTGCGCCGCGTCTTCGTCGACATGACCGTGGCGGCCGGCCTCGAGGACATCGGCCCCGGCCGTGGAGCCTCCTGGGGCGACTACGACAACGATGGCGATTTCGACCTCTATCTTACCAACTACGCCATGGCGAATCGCCTCTACCGCAACGACGCCGGCGTCTTCACGGACATCACGGTCAACGCCGGCGTCGACGACGCCGGCAACGGCCGTCACTGCACCTGGATCGACTTCGACAACGACGGCGACCTGGATCTCCAGGTCGTCAACTACGACGACGGAGTCGTGACCGAGGACAGCCGGCTCTACCGTAACGATGGTATGGACGTGGGCGAGCCGGACGGCTGGCTCTTCGTCGAAGTGGCCGATGTGCTGCTGGCCAACGACGCCGCCCAGGGCGCCTCGTCCTGCTGGGCCGACTACGACGGCGACGGTGACCTGGACGTCTACATGGCCAACTGGAATGCCGGCCACGCCAACCGACTCATCCGCAACGACCAGGCGACCGGAAACCATTTCCTGCACGTGACCCTGCTCGGCAAGACATCGAGCGTCACAGCCGTCGGCGCGCGCCTGACGGTCAAGGCCGGCGGCGTCCACCAGATTCGGGAGCTCAACGGAGGCGAAGGCTTC
The DNA here is from genome assembly GCA_030635025.1 of bacterium. Lineage (GTDB taxonomy): Bacteria > Krumholzibacteriota > Krumholzibacteriia > LZORAL124-64-63 > LZORAL124-64-63 > JAHIYU01. The sequence goes on along the minus strand of DAOVZQ010000093.1, from coordinate 7,476 downwards.
CATAGCCAGAATACGCTCACGGCCGAATTCGGTCTGGGCACGGCGACCACCGTCGACACGCTGCTGATCGACTGGCCCACCGGCCTGACCCAGGAGGTCCTGACCCTGGCGGCCGACCAGTGGCTGCAGATCGAGGAGCCGGGACCGGATACGCCCGCCATGGATGCCGAACCCGTGCATACCTCGGGAACGGTCAATACCGTTTCCTGGAGCGACGAGGCCGTCAGCGGCGCCATCGAGTACGAGACGCAGGCCGCCGAATCCACCGAGTTCGCCGACCTGGTGGGAACCAGCGGCTGGATCGTCGGCCTGAGTCACGAATACACCGGGCTTACGGACGGACAGCTCATCTATTACCGGGTGCGCTCCCGCGATGTCCTGGGCAATACGTCGCGCTGGTCCGTCAGCGTGGCCTCGACCCAGGATGATGCTCTGCCCTACTCGAACGCCTTGCCCGTGGACTCTCCGCGGCAGGCCCTGCCCTTCGACGTGCCCTTTACGGCGGGCGACGACGGCAGTGGCGTGGAGTCGGTGGAGCTTTGGTATCGATTTGATGGCGGTGTCTGGCTGCTCTTTGATACCGTTCTGGATGCCGGCCCCTTCCTCTTCACCGTTCCCGACGGCGTCGGGATGTACGAATTCTATACGGTGGCCATTGATTTCCTGGCCAAGACCGAGGTCGCACCCCCGGGCGGGGACATCTCCGTGGCAACGACGTACCCCGACTGGGTCAACGTGGCGCCGACCGACGGCGGCGGCGTCGGCAACGACGGCAACGGCCGAGGGGCCGCCTGGGGCGACTACGACGGCGACGGCGCTCCGGACCTCTTCATCTCCAATCGTCCCGTATGGTTCACGGGCGCCGACGCCACCAACCACCTCTACCACAATGACGGCGAAGACCTCGGCAATCCCGATTCGTGGCTCTTCCAGGACACGACCACCGGCGCCATGAGCGATGGCGGATACGGTCAGGGTCTGGCTTGGGGCGACTTCGACGGCGACGGCGATCTGGATCTCTACCAGACCAGCATGAACGTCGGCACGGCCGCGCCGAACCGCCTGTTCCGCAACGACGGCGGCGGCGCCTTCACGGACATCGGGCCGGCGACCGGAACCGACGACGAAGGCAGCGCGCGGTCTGTGTCGTGGGTTGATTTCGACAACGACGGCGACCTGGACCTGTACCTGAGCAACGACGGTCCCAACCGTCTCTACCGCAACGACGGCGAGAATCCGGAGGAGCCCGGCAGCTGGTTGTTCACCAATGTGGCGCCCGAGAACGGCACCGGCATAGGTGACGATCGCTACACCATGGGCTGCGCCTGGGCCGACTTCGACAACGACGGCGACCTCGACGTATACCTGGCCAATTACAACGGCGGCGCCAACGCCCTGCTGCGCAACGACGGCGGGGACCCCGAGCACGAGGGCGAGTGGTTGTTCACCAACGTGGCGACCGCCATGGGAGTGGACGATTCCGATGACGGCGTCGGCTGCACCTGGGGCGATTACGACGGCGACGGCTGGCTCGACCTGTTCCTGACCAACCAGGGCCCCAACCGCCTGTTCCACCGTGTGGCGGGCAGCGAGTATTTCGAGAACGTGGCCACGCTCATCGGCGGCGGCCTGGACGACGGCAGCTACAGTGCGGGCTGTGCCTGGGCGGATTATGACAACGACGGCGACCTCGACCTCTACGTGGCCAACCACTGGACCAACGCCCAGGACGACTGGGTGCCGAACCAGTTGTTCCGCAACGAGGGCGAAAACCTGGGCGGCCCGGGCGGTTGGACCTTCGTGAACGAGGCCTCGCCGCAGGGCTTCGGCATCGGATCGGGAGCCAACACAACCGCCGCGAGCTGGGCCGACTACGATCAGGACGGCGACCTGGACATGTATCTGTGCAACATGACGGGTACGTCCAACCAGCTCTTCCGTAACGATGTGCCCGTGACCGGCAGCAATGGCTGGCTACACTTCGACCTGGTCTCGAAATCGTTCAACACATCGGCCATCGGCGCACGTGTGCGCTGTTCGGCCAATGGCGAGTCGATGATCCGCGAGGTGGACGGCGGCTCCGGCTTCGTGTCGCAGGGATCGTTGACCGTGGAGTTCGGCCTGGGCCAGGCCGCCATGGCCGACACCGTAAAGATCCACTGGCCGTCGGGCATCGTGCAGACCCTGCTCGACGTCGCCACGGACCAGCGTCTCACCATCGTCGAACCGGGCCCCGACGCACCGGTCATCATCGCGATGCCCGACTTCACGCAAGGCACTTCGGTGGATATCGTCTGGAGCGCCGAATCTTCCAGCGGTGCCACCGCCTATCAGGTCCAGCAGGGCGACACTCCGGTCTTCGACGGCACCGTCAGCACCAGTGTCTGGATGCCCGATACCACCTTTGTCTTCAATAGTCTGGACGACGGCTTCACCGGGTACTACAGGGTCCGAGCCCGCGATGACGACATGATCGTTTCGCGCTGGTCCGCCACGACGACCACGACCCAGGACGCGGGCGCACCCGAATCGGAAGTGTCGCCGGTCATCATCGCCTACCAGGGTCTGCCTTTCGACGTGGTGTTCACGTCGGCGGACACGGTCAGCGGCGTGGCGCGCGTCGACCTCTACTATCGCTACACCGACGTGGGCGTATTCGCCCTGTTCGGGTCCTCGAACGACGGCGCTCCGATCGTTTTCGACATCCCCGACGGTCTGGGCGACTACTACTTCTATACGGTCGCCGAGGATTCGGTGGGTAATCTCGAGGCGACGCCCGTGGGGTACGATCAGATGGTGACCGTAACGGCGTCACCGTGGATCCTGGTCTCGCCGGCGGACGGTTCGGGCGTGGGCGACGACGGCAACGGCCGCGGCACGGCCTGGGGCGATTACGACGGTGACGGGGACCATGACCTGTACATCTCGAACCGGATCGCGTACCAGAGCGGGGCCGACGCCACCAACCACCTCTTCCGCAACGACGGCGAGGATACGGGTGACCCCGACAGCTGGCTCTTCGCCGACGTCACCACGCCGATCCTGGCCGACGACGACTACGGTCAGGGCGTGGCCTGGGCCGATTTCGACGGCGACGGCGACCTGGACCTCTACATGGTCAACATGCAGGTCAACCCGGACTACGACGCCCCCAACTGTCTCTATCGCAACGACGGCGGAGGCACGTTCACGGACATCGGAGTCGTCACCGGCGTGAATGATCCCGGCAGTGGTCGCAGCTGTTCCTGGCGCGATTTCGATCAGGACGGCGACGTGGATCTCTATCTCTGCAACAGCGGCCAGAATCGTCTGTATCGCAACGACGGCGAACATCCGACGATTCCCGGCCAGTGGGTCTTCACCAACGTGGCGCCCCTGGACGGCTCCACCATCGGCGACGACAGCTATACCATGGCCTGCGCCTGGGCCGACTACGACGGCGACGGCGACTCCGACATCTACCTGTCGAACTTTGACGGCATGACGAACCGTCTGCTGCGGAACGACGGCGAGGATCCCCTGAATCCCGGCGAGTGGCTGTGGACCGACGTGGCCGCCGACCTGGGCGTGGACAACAGCAACAGCAGCACCGGCTGCATGTGGGGCGACTTCGACAACGACGGACGGCTGGACCTGTTTGTCTGTAACGATGGGCCCAATGCCCTCTACCACAACATCTCGACGCCCGACGTCTACGAGCAGGAGCCCGAAGTCGACGACCAGGGCGAATCGGCCAACAAGGCGATCGCGGGCTTCGAATTCCTGGACATCGCGCCCATGTACGACATCGGTCTGGACGACGGCCAGTACGGAGCCGGTGTCGCCTGGCTCGACTTCGACAACGACGGCGACCTGGATCTGTACCAGGGCAATCACTGGAACGCCGCGAGCGATCCGGCCGTCAACTTCATGTTCCGCAACGACGGGCCCGACTCGCAGGAGCCGAACGGCTGGCTCTTTACCAACGTCGCTCCCACGAACGGCCTGAACATCAGCGACGACGCCAGCACCAACGGTGTTTCCTGTACGGATTTCGACGACGACGGCGACCTCGATCTGTACCTGGGCACCATGGCGGGCTTGAACAACAAGCTCTTCCGCAACGACGTGGCCGATTCCACGGACAACCACTGGTTGCACATCGACATGCTCACCCTGGACGTGAATACGGTGGGCATCGGCGCACAGCTACGCTGCGTGACCGGCGGCATCACCCAGGTCCGGGATGTGGACGGCGGCTCCGGCTTCCTCTCGCAGGGCTCTTTGACGGTGGAGTTCGGCCTGGGCGCCGCGACCGTAGTGGATTCCCTCGAGATCCGCTGGCCCACAGGCGTACGCCGGCTGTTGCTGGACGTTGCGGTCGATCAACGCATGTTGATCACCCAGGTGTCCACGGCCGTACCCGAACCGGAGACTCCCGCGACGCCCCTGGCGTTCCGTTTGTATCCCAACTATCCGAATCCCTTCAACCCGGTGACCACCATCCGTTTCGACCTGCCGGCCGCGGGCCGAGTGACCCTGTCGGTCTATGCTCTCGACGGCTCGCGCGTGACGACCCTGGTGGACGGCGAATTGCCGGCCGGTCGTCATACCACCATCTGGAGCGGTCGCGATCAGCGCGGCGCACGTGTCGCATCCGGCCTGTACTTCTACCGGGTGCAGACGCCCGATCAGGTCGAGACGAAGCGGATGATGCTCGTCAAATGATCCCACCGGCGGCGGGGACGGGTTGACCGTCCCCGCCACCTCGTGCTTCAATCCTACTTCGAAAGCATGAATACCGGTTTAACCGCCAGGGAGACGATCGAATGAGCGCCGAAACGCATAGCAATCCCCTAGGAAAATTTGGCGTCTGGTTCGCGGGTCGACTCCCGTTCTTCTACTCCACCTGGGTCACCACACTGGGCAGCGTCCTGAGCATCATCGCGGTGTTTTTGCTGCTCATGGCCCTGGTGCTGAACGTCTACAACCACCTGCTGCACAGACCGGTCAACGCGTACGTGGGGACGGTGACGTTCATGCTGTTGCCGGCGCTGCTGATACTGGGCGTCCTGCTGATCCTGCTGGGAACGGTCATCCACCGTCGCCGAGTCAGTCGGGGCGAGGCGGGACCGGCCGCCATCGAGATAGGCGGCGTGGAGTTCATGCGCAAGGCCGCCGTGGTCGGGTTCATGGTCTTGATCGGGATGGTGCTGTTTTCGAGCTTCGGTTACGAGGCCTACCATTACACCGAGTCCACGGACTTTTGCATGAATGTCTGCCACGAGGTGATGGAACCCGAGGGCGTTGCCTACAGCCGCTCCGCACACGCGAACGTCGAATGTGTCGAGTGCCATATCGGCCCCGGCGCCGAATGGTTCGTCAAGGCCAAGCTCTCTGGACTGCGCCAGGTGGCGGCCGTACTGCGCAACAGCTACTCCCGACCGATACCGGCGCCGGTCCATAACCTGCGCCCGGCCCGTGAGACCTGTGAGATCTGCCACTGGCCCACAAAATTCCACGGCTCGAAGCTGATCATGCGCAAGCACACCGAGTCCGATCGGGAAAACACCCGCAGCGTCTCGTCGCTGATCATGAAGGTGGGCGGGCATCCACAACCCGGCGTGCGCGCCACCGGTGTTCACTGGCACGTGGACCCCGCCAACGAAGTCCGGTACCGGTCGATCGACGACAAGCGGGAGAAGATCGTCGAGGTGATCCAGAAAACGCCCGAGGGCGAGATCCGCTACCTGCTGGAGGACGAGGAATTCGGCGAAGACGAGGGCGAATGGCGCATCATGGACTGTATCGACTGTCACAACCGTCCCACCCATATCTTCGAGACTCCCGGACAGGCGCTGGACGATGCCTTCACTGCCGGCCTTCTGGAGACGGACGTCCCCTGGCTGCGCAAGGTCGCCGATCGCGCCCTTTGGGAGCTTGAGCCGGGCGATGACACGGTCGCCGCTGTTTCCAACTTCCTGACCGAGACCTACGCCGCCGATCATCCCGACGACCTGTCGGCTCTGCAGGCCGATCTGCCCAACATCTCGGGCGTGATCGCCGCCATTCTGGAGCGGAACATCTTCCCGCGGATGGGCATCACCTGGGGAACGTACGCCAGCAATCTCGGGCATATGGACCTGGACGGCGACTTCGCCGACACGGGCTGTTTCCGCTGTCACGACGAGATGCACGTCAGCGAGGATGGGCTCTACATCAGCCAGGATTGCGACGCCTGCCACACGCTGTTGAGCGAGCGCGAGACCGATCCCGACGCTCTGCCCGATTTCGTCGCCGACTTCCTTTCGGAAGGTGAATGACCGAGGCTGACGGCAGGCTTATCGATTAACCCACTGTGCGGCACGACTTTGCAGGTCGTGCCGTATCTGTATGCCGCTGGACTTGACCCGCCTCGTCCTCCGCACCAAATTAGGGCCTTGCCGGATAAGACATATCCCGATTGGACACGATCATTAGAGCGGGGGCCATGGATGTTAGTGACCACCTTATCATCGAGCGATCGCACCTGGGTTCGCGAGCGTACCGAACTTCTGTTCGGCGGCGATACGGTCGTCAGCCGCGACGTCGTGCACCAGCCGTCGGAACTGCCGGGGTTCATCGCCATGGAGGGCAGCGAGCGCATCGGCCTGGCCACCTTCAAGATCGATGACGGACGCTGCGAACTGGTCACCCTGGACGCTCTTTGCCAGTGGTGCGGAGTGGGCACGACCCTGCTCGAGGCCGTGGAGAAGGCCGCGCGCGCCGAGGGCTGTACGGATATCTGGCTGATCACGACCAACGACAACCTCGACGCCCTGCGCTTCTTCCAGCGTCGCGGCTTCTGCATCACCACGGTCCGGGTCAACGCCATGGAGCACATCCGCCGGCTCAAGCCCGGCGTCCCCCTAGTCGGCAGTTACGGCATTCCCGTCAATGACGAGATCGAGATGGAAAAGGCGCTGGCCGACGGAGAGTGCTGGAAAGTCGTCTGACGTTCCTGTAGGTTGCCCGAATGAAACGACCCAAACTCAAGATTCCCCATGTCTTCGTCCTGCTTGCAGGCGTTATCTTCGTCTGCTCGCTGCTGACCTATGTCGTTCCGTCGGGGTCTTATGAACGACGGACCGTCGAGGTGGAAGGCCACGAGCGAACGCTGCTCGTGCCGGGTACATACCAGAAGCTGGACAAGCATTTCGATACGATGAACCTGTTGCTGGGCCTCGAAGCCGAGGGAGCCGAAGGCAAGGCCACACCCGTGGGTCTGCACGGCTTCCTGACCGCCATACCGCGCGGCCTCGAGAAGCAGGCCGACATCATCTTCTTCATCTTCATCGTGGGCGGGGTCTTCGGGATTCTGCAGCGTACCGGCGTGATTACCGCAGGGCTGTCGCGTCTGGTCAGCCGTTTCGGCGGTTCGGGCCCCGCGCTGACGCTCGTGATCATGTTCGTGCTGTCGGTGGGCGGTTCCACGTTGGGCATGGGGGAGGAGTTCAT
>DAOVZQ010000177.1 GCA_030635025.1 bacterium | reverse complement strand
GCGATCACGTACTCCAAGACAATCGGGCATCAGTTGCAACTCCCTCGACCGCCCCTCGGCGTGGGGCAGGATGGCCACCGAGAAGTTCTCCTGGAGTTCGTCGAGCGAGTCGTCGATCAACACCTTTCCGTCGTGAAGCATGACCACGCGGCCGGCCATGCGTTCCACGTCGCTCATGTGATGTGACGAGAAGAGGATCGTCGAGCCGGCGTCGTTCAGCAGCTGGATCGATGTTTCGAGGAAGTCGCGCCGCGCCGCGGGATCTAGCCCGCCGGCCGGTTCGTCGAGGAGGAGCAGTTCGGGCTTGTGCGATACCGCGCACATGAGCGCCACCTGCCGCGCCTGGCCCTTGCTCAGTGTGTTGATCTTTTTGTTCCAGCTCAGCTTGTAGCGATCGCAGAGGCCCTCGGCCATGAGGTCGTCCCACTCGGGGAAGAGGCCTCGGTGCAGCCGGATGATGTCGCCGATGGTCATGAAACCGGGCAGGGTCTGCTCCTCGCTCACATAGCCGATGCGTCGCTTGATGTCGATGGGGTCGCGTGTCGGGCTCATGCCGAAGACGGACACCTCGCCGTGCTGAGGCTCGAGCATGCCCATGGCGATGCGGATCAGTGTGGTCTTGCCGGCGCCGTTGCGGCCCAGCAATCCGACGACCTCGCCCTCGTCGACGCCGAAGGTGACCCCGTCGAGCACGTTTTCGTTCCGCTTGTAGGCGCGTCGGATATCGTTGAATTGCAGGACGGACATATCACTTCTCCTTGGCGTGGCTGTCGAGCATCTTGCGCAACATGGCGACGGCTTCGTCGGTGGGTACGTCGAGCTGTCGGATGGTGGTCACGGCGGTCGCGAGACTCTCACGGACCTGTTCCAGTTTCTTGGTGCGGGTCTCGGCTGGGGCCAGAGTGCCGACGACCAGCGATCGGCCGGGCCGCCGTTCCAGCACCCCTTCCCGTTCCAGTTGCGTGTAGGCCTTGCTCACGGTCATCGGGTTCACCCCCAGTTGCGCTGACAGGTTACGCGTCGACGGCATTTCGTCGCCGGGCGCCAGCTGGCCGCCGGTCACCTGCAGCCTGATCTGCTCGATCAGCTGCCGGTAGACGGGCACTCCGCTGTTGGGACTCAGGACGATGAACATGTGATGTGATCCTTCCGTGTATCGTTCGTCGCTGAGGGTTTCATACGCAGTCGAACTGTATTGGTTTCATAATACAGTAATACAGTGTTCGGATTGGTGTCAACCCCCTATCTGCGTGTTTTATGGCCGGTTGCGCGGATCTGGTCGGACCATGTAGGATGGCGGGGTGTAAATACTTCGCCGAAAGGAGCCGAAATGTCGCGCAGATTGATGATCGGTTATGGAGTGGTTCTGCTGGTCGCCTTGGTCGGTTTGGGCCTGCTGGGGGATGAGGACGAGGCCAATCTGGAAGCGATACTGGCGGCCGACAACGCTTTCGCGGCCATGAGTCGGGCGGAGGGGCCGAAGGCGGCCTTTGCGGCTTATCTGACAGAGGATGCTTTGCAACTGCCGGCTGGGCGGGGGCCGGTGTATGGCGGTCAGACCATCGCCTCCGGTTTCGACGATGTGCCCGGGATGAGTCTGGATTGGACGCCGGAAGCGGGAGGCGTGGCCAAGGAGAGTAACATGGGGTGGACTTGGGGGAATTACACGGCGACCTATCCAGGTCCCAAAGGTGAACTGGTGAGCGCGAGCGGCAAGTATCTGAATATCTGGATTAAGATCGATAGAGAGTGGCGAGTGCTGGTCGATATGGGTAATTCGAACGGGTCCTAACTTTCGATCAATAAGGATACTGTTCAGTCAGTCGTTGACGGGATGTTCTCATCGGACCCAAAATGGGACCGTGATTGGATATCTGGGACGACAGATTCCGGTACGACTCGATTTCTATACCAACGAAATGTCATACATGGAGGTATGCTCATGTGTTTGTGCATGCACGGAAGCCATTCTCCGCGCTTACTCCTTATCTGTATCGCGATCGCTGCTGCGCTGCTCTTTCTGACTGGAAGCGCCAGCGCGGTCACCCTGGACTACGCCGATTATTTCCATTGGGATGAAGGGGTACTCCTGCCTGGGGAGCCCTCCGACATGGTTGTTTCGGGAGACCATGTTTTCGTCATGTCCACGTTCGCTCTGTGGGTGATCGACATATCGGATCCTTCCGACCGTCATGTGGTGGGTGAACTCGAATTGGACGAGTACTACGGCCATCTCACCGTTTCCGGGCATCACGTTTACATCAAGGCCGAAGACAACTATGTCGTCGACGTATCGGATCCGGGGAATCCCCTTATCGTTGGTAGTTTCGCTTCGTCAGGCAATGGCGGAGACATGGCCGTATCCGGCGATTACCTATACTTGGCGGATTGGCCCCATGGTCTCGAGATCTACGACATCTCCACACCCGTGGAGCCGACAAATGTGGCCTCGCTTCCGTTGACCACGCCTTCGGTTCCTCCCTATACGGGCTTCGGCCTCGCCCTCAGCATCCAGGGTGATCGACTCTACTGCACGGCCGGTTCGAGTGGCGTGCATATCATCGATATCGGAACACCGTCCACGCCCCAGGTCTTGGGCACGGTTCCGGTGCCCACCCACGCCATCGCGGCCGCCGTGACGGGCGATCTCCTCCTGGTCAACGATTTTGACAACCAAGAACTTCAGATCCATGACGTCTCGGATCCGACCGCTCCGGTGCCCCTCTCCTCCCTGGCCAACGGATGGGGCAGCGGCGGCGTGGTTGTGTCCGGGGACAAGGTCTGGATCAGGGTGGAGTCAACATTGCGTGTCGTCGACATCTCTGAACCTGAGACGCCTGCCATCATCAGCAGCGCCCGTGTGCCGGGCTACTCTCTCCAGTTCCAGGATTTGGTCTTGTCTGGTGACTACCTCTACACCACTGGCGAGGATTTCGGACTCCATGTATTCGACATCTCGGCGCCCGAGGCCGTGCCGATCATGTCGGAAGTGCAGACGCTCGGCGACGCACGGGCCGTGGCCGTTTTCGGTGCCCACGCGTATGTCGCCGATTCGGTCACCGGCCTTCAGGTGGTGGATCTAGCGGATCCCGAGAACGCCGAGATGGCGGGCAGCGTCTCGACTCCGGGTTCCGTCTGTGCCGTGGTCGCGTCCGGGACGTGGGCCTATCTCGCGGACGAGGGATCCCGTCTCCACGTGATCGACGTATCGGCGTCCGCGGAACCGGTCATCGTCGGCGGCGTGGACATCGGTGGTAATGGGAACTACCTGGCGGTGTCCGGGGATCGGGTCTACGTGACCAGCCTCCAGACTGGCCTGACCGTAGTGGACGTGTCGACACCCACGGTCCCCGCAATCCTCGGTTCGCTGCAATTGCCCCTGCAAGCCCATGATGTTGCCGTGTCGGGGCAATACGCCTACGTCGCCGGAAGTGAGGGGATGTCGGGCGGTCTGTATGTCGTAGACGTTTCGGAGCCCGGCGCCCTTGCTGTGCTAGGCAGCGTGGACATGGTCTTACCGCGTAATCTGACGGTGTCGGGCGACTTCGTCTACGTCGGTACGGGACTTGGGGAACTCCAGGTGATCGACATCTCCATGCCGGATGATCCCATGATGGTCGGAACTCTGCTGATGGGAAACGGAATCTATGATGTCTCCGTTTCCGGGACCTATGTCTATGTTGCGAATGGGTACGCCGGTTTGCATGTGGCCGATGTGACGGACCCGATGGATCCCAGACCCTTGGGCAATATCATGTTGTCGGACGTGGCGTTCGGCTTCAACGACCCAGCGGTCGGTGTGTCTGTCGGTGATGGAGTTGTGGTTGTGGCTTGCCGTGGGGGCGGTCTGCGGGTTTGTCCGCTCCAATCGGTCGAGCCGATGGGTCTGGACGATGATCCCGGCGGCGATGCGAATCCACTTTGGCTGCCGGGCGGGCTTTCGGTTACCCCCAACCCCTTCAACCCGCGCACAACGATCTCTTTCGTGCTGGCGCACCCCGGTTCAGCTCAGGTCGCCGTCTACGATCCCCAGGGACGGCGCGTGTCGTTGCTGGCTGACCGTAGATTCGCCGCGGGCTCACACGATGTCATCTGGACGGGAATGGACGATCACGGCCGGCCGTCGCCGTCAGGCGTCTATCTGATCCGACTGGAAACGGAGACGGAGCGACGGACGGCGAAGGCGATGCTCGTCCGCTAGCGGGTACCTTTACACGTGTAAACAGGGCCCCGGACCGAAGTCCGGGGCCCTGCTCCCTCCAACCTCCGCCTCTACTTAATCAGCGATATTTTCTGGGCCGCGACCCCGTCTCGCGTTTCCACGCGGACGAATTACACGCCGGAGCCGACAGCCTCGCCACCGTCGTCTCGGCCGTCCCAGACCACACTGTGAACGCCCACCGGACGATTCATTGGTGTCGATGTCAGGGCGGGGGTGCGACCCCCGCGTGAGAGGTGTATTTTCCCAAAGAACCGTCTTAGGGCTTGCTGATGAAAATGTTGTAATTCTGATCAGGGGCGTGCCGTATTACGGTACTTACAGGTAAATCGATGTGTGATATCATGGATAAGCCTAGGATCGAGATATTAACGAATAAAGATGTACGGATTTGCCTGATCAGTCTCTTTGTGCTGCGGGATTTCCGTATGTTGAATTGGAATTCGAAATTAGCATTGCATCACCAGAGCATGATAATTATCCGAATAGGAGAGCTGTATGAATCGAGCGATAGTGACGATATTTGTCATGCTGATTCTGACTGTGATCAGCTTGTCATCCTGCGAAAACACCACTCCGACCGATCCGTTAATTGCTGGTAATGGAAGAATCCAGGGGTATGTGAGGGCAGGCGGATCTGGAGTCTCTGCCACGATCGGAGCCAAAGCGTTGGATGGGGCCATGCAGGACAGCGTCATCGCGTGGACCTCGTCGGATACCGTGGGATGGTATCAGCTGGACTTACCGTTTGGGACGTATGGACTCGATGTTACATCGGCGATTGGCGGAATGACGACAACATCGGCCTGGTGCGATACCGTACACATCGGCGAAGAAGTCCAGAATTTCGATATCCTGCGAGGGAGTGCCATAGTCCGGATTGTATTTCCTGACGAACTTGTAGGTGAGATCGTCTCAGTGCAACTCTTAGGGGCCACATGGGGAGATATTACTAGTGAACTGACGCTGGACTCGAGTCTTGCCGAGTTCGAGTTCCCACTCATTCAAGCCGATCAATATATGATCAAAATGTATTTCCCCGATATATTGAGCCGCTTTTTCATGCCTGGAACGAGTTTAGAGTCTGAGGCGGATCTCCTCATGGTTGATGTAGATCAAGTGACGAGCTATGAAGTAGATTTCAGTGCTGATTCTGCCACGATACAAGGTCGTGTTATCGGCAGTTGGCAGGATGCGGGTGGCAGCCCTCCGCAGGTCTTCATAACCGACCCGACCCCTTCTGAAAACTATTATTCTTATAGAACCAGTTGCCATGAAGATGGGTCTTTCGACGTTGTGGCATTGCGTCCGACTCCTGTCACGGTTCATGCTCAGTATAACGGTTTAAGTTTGTGGTCCGGAGGGACGGATTCGGATTCTGCGACGTTATACGAATTGGCTCCTGGAAGTAGTGTTGTGATACCTCCGTTGGTCTCGAGTGGGATAGAGGTCACCCTTCACGGCCCAGGTGATACGGACAGCTATGAAGCCAGAATCAAGGTATTCAGATCAAACGGAGGGGGAGGGCACATATCAAGCACCGATAACCCGTCGTCTCTTCATATGTTGTTGCCCGGTGAATACCTGGTGTACGTTTACGGATACTGCAACGGGCAGACATGGGCCCCCCAATGGTATGACAACGCTGAAGATTCAGAGATGGCATCTCCTGTCGTTCTTCACGAGGGGGAACTGGCGACCATCGACATGTATCTCGAGGAAGGCGGCAGTATTTCAGGTCAGATATTCGAATACAATGGTCAACCGGCGGTATATGCGAGTATGTACAT
>DAOVZQ010000432.1 GCA_030635025.1 bacterium | reverse complement strand
CGCCCTGGGCGGTCTTGATGATCTCGTCCACGTCCGCGGGCTGCAGGGTGTCGGGGAAACAGGCATCGGTAACTGCGGACAGGCCCATGACGCGCATACCACCGTGCACGGCTGCCAGACATTCGGGGACTATGGACATGCCCACCGTGTCGGCGCCCACCGCCCGCAACAAGCGGTACTCGGCGGCGGTTTCCAGATTGGGTCCGGCCACGGCCACATAGACGGCCCGCTTCAGGGGCAGCCCCATTTCCAACGCGACGCTCTCGGCCAGGGTCACCAGATCCCGGTCGTAGGGTTCGCTCATGTCGGGGAAGCGAACGCCCAGACGATCCTCATTGGGGCCGATCAGGGGATTGTCCCCCATCATGTTGATGTGATCGGTAATCACGGTCATGTCGCCGGGCTTCAACTGGGGATTCATGCCCCCCACCGCATTGGACGTGACCAGGGTATGGGCGCCCAGGGCCCGCATGACCCTCACCGGCAACGTGATGCGGTTCATGCCATAGCCCTCGTAATAGTGGACACGACCCTGCATTGCGACAACCCGTCGGCCCCCGAGGATTCCGAAGACGAAATTCCCGGAGTGGCTCTGAACCGTGGACCGGGCGAAATGGGGGATTTCGCCGTAGGGGATCTCGCAACTCACATCGATCTTCTCGGCAAGCTTACCCAGGCCCGTACCGAGGATCAGACCGATCTCGGGCGAAAGATTACAACGCTCCCGCAGAAAAGCGGTCGCCTCCCCTATCTGTGTCCAGGTATCGATCGAGGGCCCGGTTGTGCTCACGTCAGCCTCCAAGAGCGCCTTCAGGCGCGGAATCTGCGAACGGGTTGTTCAAAACGCGATAAAGTAACACGCGCGCCCTACCCGATAAAGGGAAAAGCCTCGGCATGTTCAACCGGCCAGCTTGACCAGCATGGAGCAGAGCAGCCGCACGGCCAGTAGAGCCATGATCGGTGACAGATCAAAGCCGCGAATGGGATTCAGTGGCCGCAACAGGTCTAAAAGCGGGTCGGTAACCCGGCAGACCATGATCAGGTAGGTATTGATCGGCCGGGGATTGAGCCAACTGATGAGGACGCGGGCGATGATCAGCCAGCTGTAGACCTGGCAGACGGCCAGCAGTATACGCACCATCACTTACGACCTTTCCTCTCCCACGGCCCGCGCCGGGGATGGTGTTCAGTTCAAGGGGTCTCTGGGACCGAAAACGGCTGTGCCAACACGAACCAGGGTGGCGCCCTCGGCGATGGCGCACTCGAAGTCGCCCGACATGCCCATGCTCAACTCGGGCAATGGCAGACCCGTGGCTCTGCGCGCGGCCTCGGACAGTCCGCGCAAGGCGGCGAAGGTACTGCGCAACTCGATTTCGGAAGCCCCGAACCGGGCCATACCCATGAATCCCCGCAGATCGAGCCCCGGTAACCCGGCAACGTGGTCGACGGCCATCGGCGTCTCTTCGGGCATCAGACCGTGTTTCTGCTCTTCTTCACTCGCATTCACTTCTAGCAGGATCGGCTGAGATATTCCGAGTTCCAACGCGATCACCGACAGGCGCTCGGCCAGGCGAATCGAGTCCACGGCATGCAGGAGCTCGAAACGACCCACCGCCTTGCGCGCCTTGTTGCTCTGTAGATTTCCGATGAAGTGCCACTCGACCGGTGGCTTTTCGACGTCGGTGCCCAGGAGCACGGTGGCGAGGTCGCCCTGACGCGGCAAGGCGTCCTGGATCCGATTCTCACCGAAAACGAGCTGGCCGGCCCGGCGCGCCTCGACGAGCAATGGCATGGGGATGCGCTTCGTGACGGCGATGAGTTTGACGGTTTCGGAATCGCGACCGGCACGAGCACAGGCCTCGGCTATCCGGTCGTTGATCCGCGACAGGTTTTCCGCCACATCGAACATGGGGACCTCGGGGGCCGTGTCAGCGCCAGCGCAGCAACAGGGTCTTGGGATCGAGCTCCATGTTGAGATCCGGCATCTCGGTCCGGTCATGACTCTTGAGCAGCCGGACGTGGACGTGATCATCGCGCGGTTCCAGGTGAATGATGACAGAAATCTCGTCGTCGAACTGGGCGACCTCGCTGGGCACGCCCCGCTCGTCGTAGGACTGTCCCTCCCGGTAATAGCGGGATGAGGTCCAGACCTCGGCGTTCCACTCCTTGGCCATCCGGCAAATACCCTCGATCTCCCACTGCTCACTGTGCCCGAAACGCGGTGTGCCGTCCATGATCACCACGTCGGGTGAGAAGTGGGCGTTCTCCCGCAGGAACTCGGCCGATTGCTCCAGTTTGTCCAGTGAGAAGGTCTCGGGATTATAGACCAGGATGTGGCGGTTGCGCTCCAGGTCCACCCGACGTTCGAGACGGTTGTCGAGTCTTTGATGCTCGCAGATGAGCTGGAAAATCTCAAAGTAGAAAGCCCGCAGATGCTCCACGGATTCCTCGGTGGAGATGTGCATGACCCGGCGTCCCCGCAGCAGGGCGTCGACGGCCATGCCCACCAGGAACGCGGTCTTGCCCACGCCGTGACGCGACAGCACCACGCCCAGGTTGCCCGCACCCAGGCCGCCGTCGGTCGCCTTCTCGAAGATCCTCAGCGGGCTGAGGACCTGTGTGTCGTTCGTCGGCATATCGCCTCCGTCCATCATTTGTTGCCCGCCGCTCTTTTTTCGGCGTATTCCTTGACCAGTCCCTCGGTGACCTCGGCGGGAGCCGGTGTGTATCTCGCAAACTCCATTGTATACTCGGCCTTACCCTGTGTACTCGATCGCAACACCGTTGCGTAGCCGAACATTTCGACCAAGGGGACATGGGCGTCGATGCGTACGAAACCCTCGTCCTCGGTGGTACCGATCACGATACCACGTCGTTTCATGACTGTACTAAGAATTTCTCCCTGATACTCCGTGGGGCCTTCAATCGAGACCAGCATCAGCGGTTCCAGGGCAATAGGCGCCCCCTTCACGTAATCGCTCCGAAAACAGCCTCGGGCAGCCGCCTGGAACGCCTGATCCGACGAGTCCTGGGCGTGGAAAGCCCCATCCTCGAGCACGACCTTCAAGCCCTGCACCGGATAGCCTACGAACGCCCCCTTGTAGAGCATACTCCGGAAACCCTTTTCCACGGCCGG
>DAOVZQ010000339.1 GCA_030635025.1 bacterium | reverse complement strand
TACCGCCGTGAGTTGGCTGACCCGGGTCGGGATCGACCCCGATGATCGGCCGGAACGAATACCGCGTCGAGCCCTGCGTGCGCTCGCCGAAATCGTGCCTGGAGTGGATGAAGGTTGAAACCCGTTACGACAGCCAGGATCGCAGTCGTACTGCTGCTGAGTGCCAGCGCCGTCTTCGCCGAAGATGAAGGCGTCGCCACGGCCGATACGCTCGTTGCGAGCGCTGCTGCTGCGGACACCACCGCCCGGACCGGGATGTCCCTCTCCGAGATACTCAACCTGTCCACCGACGTCGAGGCCTTGGCACTGGCCGAAGATCTCGAAGCGGACGAGCCCTTTATCACATCGTGGACCCGTGCACCCAAGGCCGCTTTCTCGGCCAAGATGCAGAAGGTGGGCTACAGCTCCGAGTTCGCCAACGGCATGACGTTCAGGGATAAAAGTTCCCTCACCAAAAAGTTAGCCCTGAAGCTGGACGACTATCGCTCCCAAGAGAAGATCGTCGAGAACCGGTCGGGCAACGTGAACTATTCCACGGACAACCAGCGTAGCCTGGTGGGTTCGTTTAACCTCAGCGACAACTGGACCCGTGACGAGGTCACCAACAGCTCGGGCAACACCAACGTCAATCAGCGCGAGACGCGCATGGCCATGGCTTCCCTCAAACGCAACGATCTCTCGCTGGCGGGCATCGACAACGACATTATCGTCAAGGGCTCGTACAACCAGCAACTCGCCGAGCAGTTGAAACAACGCAACGATATTTCGGAGGCTTCTCTCGACGGAGCCCTGCGCAGCGGTTTCCAGGCGCGCGAGTGGCTGTCCCTGCACTCCGGTCTCTACGCCATGAGCAAAAGCGGCGAACGATCCCTGGCCCTGGAAACCAATCCGTCGTCCACGGACGGCGACTCGATTCGCGCCGGCGTTTTTTACGAGCGGGGAGTGATCACCGGCGGCATGACCATCTCCAAATCCAGTTTCAACAAGCGATACCTGGATTACCGCCGCAACGCCAACGGCATCGTCGATACCATCGGCGCCATCGAGAAGATCGTCCAGGAACTGGAGCGCGACGACGCGATAACCATGTCCTGGGACAACAGGATCCAGTTGGGTGGGCTCTCCCTGAGCGCGCGCCTGGCTCGCGACCTGTCGGAGAACAGCTACCGCGCCAGCGGTGTGGGCATGCGCGAGCGGCATCAGGATACCGTTAACCTGAATATGGGATTCCGGCCGACCCGGCTCGACACCGTCACCGTCACCTACGGTTATCAGTACAAGTGGGACGACCAGACCTACGCGGGCGCCACCTTGTCCCGCGGCCGGCAGGTCTCCAGTAAGCGGGACTTGGGCATGAGCCTGACCCACGCGCTTTTCGCCCACACGGATCTCAAGTTCAACTTCCGCACGAGCCTGTCCCAGGACATCGCCGAGGGCGAGTTCAACGTGAACGATCGTGATCGTCTGGAGACCGGCTTCAACATGAAGATGGACACGTTCTTTGCGAACGGCGTAAACGTGAGCCTGTCTTTCGACGCCCGCCGCACCGAGGACATCTCGATCCGTAGCGAGCGTTCGAGCAACAACAGCATCAAGGACACCTACGAGATCTCGCCCAGCTATTCCGTGCCCGTGGCCGAGTGGCTCGATCTGTACCAGAGTTTCCGCGTGTGGATCCAGTATACCGACTATGTCTTCTCCCATCTGGAAACCGTCAACAAGCTGGACGACTATAACAAGCGCGGCAATCTCAACACCAAGGTAAGCATCAAGCCGAACTCGCGACTCACGCTGACCATCCGTCATGATCTGAACATAAAGAACAACGCCAAGAAATCGCGCACCGACGTCGCCGGCGGCAGCTTTTACAGCCCCGAGTCGGATCAGACGGTGTCCAAGATCGACTTTGCCATGTCCTACCAGGCGAGCAACTGGTTGTCGCTCGAGGGAACCACTTTCCGCAAGAAGGACTTGAAGGAGACCTTTGGCGATCGCGCCAGCGAAACCGAGCGCTACAGCGGCGAGGTCGCCGTCGGCGGCAAGCTCAAGAAGGATTTCGGGACCGGCAAGTCGATGAGTCTCGGCGCACGGCGATTCTTCGCCCACGGTCCCAACGTCCAGGAACTCAACAAGAAATACTGGGACGCCGACATCGAAGTAGCCTGGAGGTTCTGATGCGAAGAGCCGTATTTGGTCTGATTCTTGCAGTTTTTGCTCTGGCCATGGGTGGGTGTATTTTCGAACCTCGGGAGCCCGAGACTCCCGGAGGCTTCGTGATCACCTACCTGGACCCGTCGCGGCCCGAGAATGTCATCGCCAACATAGAGAAGGCGATGTCGAACATGGATCCGGCCGGTTACGAACGGTCGATCAGCGAGGATTTCACCTACGAACCGGACAGTGGTACGGAGGCTTCGTATCCAGACGTTGACTGGACGACCTGGAATCGTGAGAAGGAAATCGCCTTCATGAACGACTTCCTGGGCAACGTCCAGGGCGTGACCGTCGATTTGCAGGCTGAGGTCAGACAATCGTCTTGGAGCGGCTCCGAAGCAGAATTGCGTTATATTTATAGCGCAGAGGTCGATGAATCAGGTAGCCAGGTTCCTTACCGGGCTTTGGTGACGCTGGAATTCAAGCTGGACGGGACCTTCTGGGTTCTGTACCGCTGGTTCGATGAGCAGGGCGAGCAGGACCCCGATTCGGGAGCCAACCTGCCGTCCCTGGGGCAGCGCAGGGGCGCGTTTGCAGCCGCGGGAGGTGGCTAAAGGCACCGTTGATATGCTACAATCCACTGTTGCACACAGTGGCGACGAGCAACCGACGCCCGCTTTTCGGCGGCGCGATTTGTTTCTTGCGGAGGTTTCGAGATGTC
This sequence comes from bacterium, assembly GCA_030635025.1. Lineage (GTDB taxonomy): Bacteria > Krumholzibacteriota > Krumholzibacteriia > LZORAL124-64-63 > LZORAL124-64-63 > JAHIYU01. Next base: position 1,146 of record DAOVZQ010000339.1, on the reverse strand, counting down.
GAGAATCAAACTTATGTCGTTCGTCGCGGCGGGGCTGGCGCTGACCGTCCTGTTCGCCGGCGGCTGCATTTTTTCGCCCCAGGAGGATGACGATCCTCAGGATAAGCCGCCCGTGGCCTATGTCTGGCCGGATACGCCCGACAAGTTGATGGCCAATTTCGGATTGGCCTACGCCGACATGGACATCGACCAGTATGAAGTGATTTTGCACCCGGATTATAAATTCATCTTCACGTCTAATGATAGTTGGGAACGACAGGAGGATGTCAACTCTACTGGCAATATGTTTGCCGGAAATCCGGGAGTGGACATCGATGGTAATCCAAAACCCGGGGTATCGAGTATTGAAGTCATCGAATTGACACAGGTGTTGAATTGGGAAATGACACCGTCTAACCATCCCACTTTTCCGGACTCAGAGAAAGCGCTCTATAAAGTGATAATCGTGTTTTACCTGGATAGTGCCACGAACACGATCACTGTCACGTCCCAACAGCTCTTCTACGCCAAGTCCGAGGAAGTGGATCAGGGTGACGGGACCACCAAGACCCGTTTCTATCTCTTTGGGCAGCAGGACATCGAAGCCGAGGAATAGCCGGTCCGTCAGAACGCCCAGAGCAATCATCGACGAAGGGAGCCAAGCGGCTCCCTTCCTTATTGGTTGGCAGACAAGCGGACGGCGGTTATCGTGTCCGCATGCCAGCCCGGAAAACAAACTCCAGCAAGAAGAAATCCCGCCACGGACGGCGTCCCGGCGGCTGGCTGCGCGCCGGCTGGACCGTCCTGGCGATCACGCTTCTATTGGTGATCGCCGGCGTCGGTGTGCTGAGCTGGTCACGTACCGATGCGGGGCGCGCCCGCCTGCTGCGTCTGGGCGCCGATCGGTTTCGCGACCCGGTTCAACGCGCTGTGGGGGAGGCCGTGGCCGAGGTGTTACCCGCCTATCGGGCTGTGGCCGTGGCCCTCGAAGGCGAGGATCCGAATCCCGCGGCCTGCGACTGGCCTGTGCCCGAAGCGGGGACCGGTGCGATCATCCTTTGCCGGGTGGTTCCGGCGCCCGAAGGGTTATCCCTCTGGGAAGTGCAGGCGGCCCTGTCCGAGGCCCTGACGCTCCGCGGAGCCGAAGTTTTGTGGGGTGAGCGTCTC
>DAOVZQ010000219.1 GCA_030635025.1 bacterium | reverse complement strand
TCATCAGCATGCGACCGGAGTGATCCATGGCCACGGCCGAGGTGCTGTAACGCCTCTTCTGCTGGGCCCAGACGTTGTTCCCCCGGCAGGACACCATGCGAATGCTCTGGACCAGCGTCCCGTAGTGCGCCGAGACCGCGCCGAAGTCCTGGCAGGTCCGGTCGATGATCTGCATCGGCGGCACGCCGTCGTCGAGCCGGTCGAAAGCCAGTACGGTGTTGTCTTTTGAGACGTAGGAATTATTGACGTGATCGCGCGTGCGCATCAGTGAGACGCTGCGCCGATGGTCGGTCTGATACATGCTGGCGTTGATGCCCGCCACACAGTCGTGCAGCTCACACCACTCGGCGGTCGTGTGGAGTTCTCCCTCACCCGACGCCGACGTATTCAGAAGGACGAGTTCCCACCGATCCGGATCGATCCGCACCACGCGAATCGTCGAATCGCCCGACTTGGCCTTCACGGGCGCCTTGAATTCGCCCAACTCCAGACCGGGCTCAAGCTCGCGCCAGGGACCGTCGGCGATCGCGACGGAAACGAGCAGCGCGCCGATCAGCAGCGCGCCCGATAGCATGCGGATCACTGTATACATGAGATCATGATAACATCCAGCGCCTCCGCCCGGCCAGTGAATCAGGACATTTCGTCCATGAACGCCAGCAGTTCATCGGTCTTGGCGCGCATCAGATCGGGGTCGCCGCGCGACTCCACGTTCAGGCGCACCACGGGCTCCGTATTGGACATGCGCAGGTTGAAGCGCCACTCGGCGTGATCGATCGACAGGCCGTCCACGTGATGCACGGTCACCGCCCCGGGTGAATAGCGTGCCTCGGCCGCGGCGATCACGGCCCCGGGGTCGGCGATCTCGCGGTTGATCTCGCCGCTGGCCGGATAGGCCGCCTGCATGGCGCCCACCAACTCGGACAGGGGCTTTCCACTCACGCACATTTCCTGCAGAACGAGCAGCCAGGGGATCATGCCGCTGTCACAGTAGGCGAAGTCGCGGAAGTAGTGATGGGCCGACATCTCGCCGCCGTACGCCGCGTCCTCGGCGCGCATGCGCTCCTTGATGAACGCGTGGCCCGTCTTGTTCATGATGGGCCGGCCACCGGCCGCCTCGACCACCTCGATCGTATTCCAGGTCAGTCGCGGATCGTGGACGATGCCCGCGCCTTTTTCGCGTCGTAGGGCCGCGCGAGCCAGCAGGCCCACCAGGTAGTAGCCCTCGATAAAGGCGCCGGTCTCATCGAAGAAGAAACAACGATCGAAGTCGCCGTCCCAGGCCAGACCCACATCGGCGCCGTGAGCACGAACGGCCTCGGCGGTGGCCGCCCGGTTCTCGGGCAGCAGCGGGTTAGGGATACCGTGGGGAAAAGTCCCGTCCGGTTCGTGGTGGACCTTGATCATCTCGAAGGGCAGTCGCGACTCGAGCCTGTCTATGGCGGGACCGGCACAACCGTTGCCGGCATTGGCCACCACCTTCAGGGGTTTCAGCCTGTCGACATCGACATAGCCGAGCAGGTAGTCGATATAAGGCGCGACGGTGCTCTCCGTTTTTGTCGTGCCGACTCGATCGCACACGGGGAAATTGCCAGCCACGGCCATACGGCCGATTTCGTGAAGACCCGTATCACCGCTGATGGGCCGCGACCCCTCGCGCACCAGCTTCATACCGTTATAGCCGAGGGGATTGTGGCTGGCAGTGACCATGATGCCACCGTCCAGCTCCCGCGCGAAGGTCGTGTAGTAGATTTGCTCGGTTCCGCACAGGCCAATATCCACGACATCGGCACCGCCCGCGTTGAGTCCCGCGGCCACGGCGGCCGACAGATCCTCGCTGCTGGTGCGTATGTCGCGACCGACACACACGGTCCGCGCGCCGGTTTGCGCGGCGAAGGCCTGTCCGATGTTTCGGGCCAGGTTGGCGTCAAGGTCTTCGGGCACGCGCCCGCGAATGTCGTAGGCCTTGAAACAGGCTGGAATGTCGGTCATGGACGTATCCTTTTCTGGCCGAGGGTAGACGGCGGTCGGTCTGTTCGGAACAGTGTCCCGTGCGACGCGCGGATCGTCAAGATCCCGGATGCCGCGTGGGGCAACACCACAAGTGGGCTGACACTGCTGGTCGGTGCCCTCCCCCTGCGCTATCCTGTCGCCAGCGAGAGGAGTGCGCGATGAACGATAACCTGACCAGAGTAACACTGCCGGTGCTCGGCATGAGCTGCGCCGGCTGCAGCGGCAACGTGGAGCGCGTGCTCAACGAGAGAACCGACGGCGTCCGGGAAGCAACAGTCAACCTGGCTCTCGAACGAGCGACCATCTCCTATGATCCGGCCCAAGTGGACCTGGACGGCCTGGCCGCCGCCGTCGCCGGCATCGGTTTCACGCTCGTCCTGCCGGATCCGGGTCGTTCGATCGTCCTGACCCAGGAAGAGGCGCAGGACCACGAGATCGCCCGCCACAAGCGTGAGCTTCTGCTCGGTTTCATCTGCACCGTCCCCCTCGCGATCATGGCACTGGGGCGCGGCCTGGGCTGGCTGGGCGATTGGCCCGCATCCCCTCTTTTCGGCTGGCTCATGTGGCTGCTGGCGACGCCGGTGCAGATCGTGGTCGGCCGCAGTTTCTACACCGGCGGTTTCAAGAGCCTGCGCGCCGGCGGCGCGAACATGGACGTGCTGGTGGCCCTGGGCAGTTCGGTGGCCTACGCCTACTCGCTCGCCGTTCTGGTGCTTCCCGCCGTCGACGGTCCGCTGCATTTCCCCACAGCGGCGATGATCATTACACTGATCCGACTCGGCAAACTGCTCGAGGCCCGCGCCCGACGCCTCACGACCGGGGCCGTCCGGGGTCTGTTGGACCTGGCGCCGGAAACGGCCCGCCTGATCCGCGACAACGCCGAAACCGAAGTGCCCGTCGCTTCGGTGGCGCCCGGCGACCGCGTCCGCGTACGGCCGGGCGATCGCATCCCCGTGGACGGCGAGATCGAGGACGGACACGCCGCCGTGGACATGAGCGCGTTCACCGGCGAGCCCCTGCCCGTAGACTGCGGCCCGGGCGACATGGTCCTCGGCGGCGCCGTCAACAGGGACGGCTCGTTGATCGTGCGAGCGATCGCCGTGGGAGCCGACTCGGCCCTATCCCGTATTACACGGATGGTCGAACAGGCCCAGGAGGGCAAGGCCCCCGTCCAGCGGCTGGCCGACCGGGTGTCCGCTGTGTTCGTGCCCGTTATCATAGGGATCGCTCTGCTCACGTTCGCGGCCTGGTGGGCGATCGGCGGCGCATTCCTGCCCGCCATGATGAGACTGGTCGCCGTGCTGGTGGTGGCCTGCCCCTGCGCCCTGGGTCTGGCGACGCCGACCGCGATCGTGGTCGGCACCGGACTCGGAGCCCGCCACGGCATCCTCTTCCGCAACCCCGAAGTGCTGGAACGGACCCGTGGAATCAACCTGCTGCTGGTGGACAAGACCGGGACGATCACCGAGGGCCGCCCCGTCGCCACGGACTGGATCATCGCCGAAGACGCGGCGCTCACGATCGATAAATTCCGCGACCTCGTCTCGGCCGCCGAAGCCCCCTCCGAACATCCTGTGGCGCGCGCCCTCGCCGGCGACGCCGATCCCAGCCGCGCCATCGATTTCAAGGCCGAGCCCGGACAGGGCATCGAGGCGCGAATCGACGGCTATCTCGTGCGCGTGGGCGCCCCCGATTGGATTGTTGGCGAAGACACCCTGCCCGCGGACCTCGTAACCCGCGGCAACGATTTGTCGGCCATGGGAAAAACCGTAATAGCCGTGGCGGTCGACGACCGGCCCGTCGGCCTCGTGGCCGTGAGCGACACGGTGCGCGAAGGCGCCGCAGCGGCCGTGGGCCTGCTCGATTCCCGGGGCATCGACGTGATCATGCTGACCGGGGACGCCCAGCCGGCCGCCGATGCCGTGGCCGGCGAGGTGGGTATCCTCCAGGCGGTCGCCTCGGTACGTCCGGACGAGAAGGCCCGGATCGTGGGCGAGTTTCACGCCGATTGCGCCGTGGTGGGCATGGTGGGCGACGGCGTGAACGATGCGCCAGCCCTCGCCGCCGCCGACGTGGGCTTCGCCATGGGACACGGCAGCGACATCGCCATCGAAGCCGCCGACGTCACCCTGGTGCGCGGCGACCTGCGCGACGTCCTGCGCGCCATTCGCCTGAGCCAAGCCACCCTGGGGACCATCCGGCAAAACCTGTTCTGGGCGTTCTGCTACAACCTTCTGCTTGTGCCCGCGGCCGCCGGCGCCTTGTCCTCAATCTCCATCCTGCCCGGATTCCTCCGCGACTTCCATCCCATCCTGGCGGCATCCGCCATGGCCGCCAGTTCCGTCACCGTGGTGCTGAACAGTTTGCGGCTGGGACGGACTCGCCTATAAAAAACGACCCCGGACAAATCTCCGGGGCCGTCGTCAACTCACGAATCGCACGAATCAAGCCAAAGGCAAAAGACCTCTCCGACTCGATTTCTTATTCTGTACCTGGATGAACTCAACATAGGCAGCGTCCGCTGTCTTAAGGTGGTTATCAAGCCATTTGGCCAGGTAGAGCATGATCGCAGGCGTGAAGGCTTCCTGTTTGGACATGAGATTGCCCTGTAGATGACGGACGTAGGACATCAGATTGGCGTGCTCTTTTTTGTGATCATCCAGACCGGGGTAGGACATGCCCGCCATGAACCGCTCTTCCGAGGAGAAATGGAGTTCATTGCTGTCCACGAACCTGGCCAGGATCGCAATGAGCTTCTCATCCGGCTCATTACCATCAGTCGCTTTACCGAGCATGTTGAGCAACAGCAACAGCTGACGATGCTGGCTATCGATCGCGGGTATACCCGTGTCGTTGGATGAGTCCCATTCAATGTGCTTCATAATGAGGCACCCTTTGTTTCTCACTTGATGACGGCCCATCAGACAGGCTGAGCCACGAGGGCCACCAGGGCTTCGGGATTGCGTGCCAGGAAACGCCCGAAAGCGCCGTCACTATCGTACAGATGTCCCGTCAACCAGTGACGCATGAACTGCAACACCGGCAGATCGATGACCAGGTTCCCCTCGGCCAAAGTGCTCTCGAAGCGACGCATGCGCTGCAAAAAGTCCCTGTGTTCATCCCGGTGCTCGGGCCACATGGGATATCCCGCAGCTTCCATCATTTGCTCCTCCTCGGCGTAGAGGCTCTCGGCGCAGTCGAGCAGGTGCGTCAGACCGCTCACCAGTGTTCGCCTGGAGTCGCCCCGTTTCAGGGCAAGATAGATCTCGTTGTAGAGACCGATCATCTCCCGCCGGCCCGCATCCGATTCCGCGAGCCCCAGACCCCATTCGTCGGTCCATTTGATGATCGCCATGATGTCCTCTCAATATGCTGTGTCGAAGAGTGGCGGTACGGATGTCGGCTGGGCGAGGAGG
>DAOVZQ010000109.1 GCA_030635025.1 bacterium | reverse complement strand
CGTCCAGGTCATCACCCATGATGAATAGATCCGAGTACAGGGATCCATCGATCCACAACTTGGCGACGGCAGCGTCCTGGTCGTAACTCACGACGGCATGGTACATGACGCCGTAGGTCAGATCCGACGCCCAAGTCGCTTCAGCGGTCGAAGAGATCGTGGAAATACCAACAGTGTAATCGCCGGCGCCGGTCGGGGACTGAACGTCTAAACGAGCGCAGAAGCCATAACCGCCATCAGGCAGGAAGTGAGCGAAATACTCGAAATCCGTCCCGGCGAGCGGGGCGCCCGGATCGTCGACCGAGAAGTCGAGGGCGTAGTAGATGATTCCACTAGCCGAGACGGCCAGGTTGACATCACCGGAGGGAGCACCGTGCGTGACGACGGCCTGACCGCTCGCGATCAAGAAATCGTCATTGCCGCTATGGTAGGTCCAGCCGCCCTGGGGGACTAAGAGACCATCAGCATAGCTGAAGTCATCGGAGGCGAGGATCGCGGCGCTTGCGCCACTGGCGAGCAGCGACAGTGCTAGGGTCAACATTAGAAACTTTTTCACGGTGTTCTCCTCTTGAGAAAAGCTAAGCCACTCACGAATTTGCCATATGATACCATATTGCGAATTGGAATACAACAAACTAATGCGCGATCCAATCAGCATAAATATAAAAAAAAGACTGCGACAACCTGACCGAATGGTGTTTATGCGATGTTTCGGTCTAGTTGCAGGTGTTGCGGGGGACACATGTGAGACATGATAAATAATGACCACTAAGCTGTTTCAACCGTAATCCCGGTCTCCAATAGCATGAATTTCATGCGTGAGAGACCACGCGCCGATATCCTCGCACTCATCTTCAAGTCCGACATATTTGTGTCGATGGTATAGGGAGGCGTCTTTTTCGAGTGCGCTTGCTTCAGGTGCGTGTCATGATCGTTGTGTCGGATACCCGGCCGCTGAGGAGGGACGATGATCCGGATCGCCTACATGGCCTTGACCTTGTGTCTGCTGGTCGGATGCGCGAGTGAACCGCCTTCGGCGCAGGATACTTCGACGGCGCCCCTGAAGGCGGCCAATGTCCCGGTGACTCTCACCTCGACCGGTTGGCTGGACACGTCGGACGCGAAGGTTCTGGCCAAGGCCGAAACCTGCCACATGCTGCGGATCGCCCTCGCCGACACGACGCATTCCTGGCACTGGCTGGAGATCGATCTTCCCGACCGTCGTCATATCCGGGTCCTGGGGCGCGGCGCTCTCGCGTTCACCCTGACCGACGGCGACGGCACCACAGAGGTTCGCGACGCCGGCCTCTTCGTAGCCTTGAGCCACGACGCCAACACCTTCCTCAACTCCCAGGGCGGCCCCATCACCATCCGCACCGCTCACGCCGCGACCACGGGTGGCCGCGTGCGCCTGCTCGCCCGCTTGCCGGCGGTGGACACCGAGCGTACCGTGGTTCATCATGTGAAGCCGGTGCCGGAACGCTGGATCCAGAAATAACGGGAGTGACGCCATGGCGTTGAACTGGGAAGACATCCGCTATCGCGGCGACATCCGCGATGTCCAGGAACTCTACGACAGCTATCGCATCGGCGACTATCTGGACGCCTTCGAGGAGAACCGCCGTCAACAGGACGAGGGGGTTCGCGAGAACCTGCTCAAGCACGGCATCCGTTTGACCGAACAGCTCTCGCCGCGCATCTACCGTCTGCACGCCGAAGCCATGGCGGCGCTGGAGGTCGAGGGCAGCGCCGAGATCTTCTGCCTGCCCGACCGCGACATGAACGCCTTCGCCGTTCTCGATATACGCGAGGACAAGACGCATTCGCTGATCGGGATCACCGCCGGCGCCCTGGAACGCCTGGAGGACTCGGAGATCAAGTTCATCCTCGGCCACGAGATGGGCCACTTCCTCTGCGGGCACAACCGTCTCAACGCCGTCTTCTCCATGGACGAGCAGAACCCGTCGGCCACCGTGTTGCCGGCGTTCGGGGAGAGCCTGTTCCTGCGCTGGCGCAAGAAGGCCGAAGTGAGCGCGGACCGCGCCGGTCTCCTGGTCTGTCGGGATTTCCACGCCGCCGCGCGGTCTCTGTTGAAGGTCACTTTCGGGCTGACGGAAAAGAACCTCAACCTGGAGATCGATGCCCTCGTCGCCCAGATCGACGAGATCAGCGGGTCCTCGGAAATGATCGAAGAGGCCTTTGCTTCACATCCGCTGTTGCCGATCCGCCTGAAGGCCCTCGAACTCTTCGCCGGCAGCGAGCGGGCGCAACGCAACGGGTGCGAAGCGTTGCCCGGCACGATCCCGGACACCGATTTGGAGGACGGCGTGGACCGCCTGGTGACATTAAGTCGTCGCAGTCCGTCGAAGCCGTTGGACGTAGCCATGATGCACGCCCTGGCCATGGGCGGCGTGCTGGTTCTGGGCGCAGACGCCGACGTGAGCGACGAAGAGGTCAAGCTCCTCGTCAAGCAACTCCACTCCATTTTCACCGATGAACCCGAGGATGTGATCGTCACCAATCGTAAGGAGATCGAAAAGCGTCTGCCCGAATACTGCGCGACGATCCGTGAAGAGGGCGACGACAGCTCGAAGCAGTTCCTGCTGTCTCGTCTGGCGGAGATCGCCCTGGCCGACGGGGCGCTCATGGACAACGAGGCGGATGTGATCCATGAGATCGCGAAGTCGCTCGAGGTACCTGAGAAGGTGGCGTACGCCATAATCGTGGGCGCCGCCCAGTCGGTGGGATTCCGGGCCGACGCGAAGCTGAACCGCATCGCCGCTCAATTGCGGCGGTCCCTTTCCTAGCGGAGTCTCCTACCCCGGCAATTCGGCCAGCAGGGCCTCGTTGTCGGGGTATTTTTCCAGAGTCGTGATCAACGAACCGAGGGCGTCGCGCGGACTGCGTCCGGCCAGCATGCCGCGCATCTTGTTGATGCGTCGCACGATCGCCTCGTCGTAGAGAAGATCCTCGCGGCGGGTGCCGCTCTCGGTGATGTTAATGGCGGGGAAGAGGCGCATATCCGCCAGCTTCCGGTCCAGCACGAGCTCGCTGTTGCCCGTTCCCTTGAATTCCTGGAAGATCAGCTCGTCCATTCGCGATCCGGTGTCCACCAGGGCTGTGGCGAGGATCGTCACCGAGCCGCCGCCCTCGATGTTGCGCGCCATGCCGAAGAAGCGTCGCGGCGTTTCCAGGGCGCCCACTTCCATGCCCCCGGTCATGACCCGTCCCTTGCCGCTGCCCATCAGGTTGAAGGCGCGTCCGATACGCGTGAGACTGTCCACCATGACGACGATGTCGTGTCCGCATTCCAGCTCCACCTGCACGTGGGCGAGGACCATCCGGGTGAGGTCCACGTGCTCCTGGTATGGCTGGTCGTTGGTGCTGGCGTAGACGTCGGCCTTCACGCTGCGGCGGAAATGGGTGACCTCCTCCGGGCGTTCATCGACGAGCATGGCGATCACGCGGATGTCCGGATCGGATTTGCTGATGGCGTTGCAGAGCTTCTCGAGGATGGTGGTCTTACCGGCCTTGGGCGGCGAGACGATCATGCCGCGGGTGCCCTTGCCGACCGGTGCGATCAGGTCGACGATGCGCATGGTCATGTCGCCGCAATCGGACAGATGCAGACGCTCGTCGGGACTGATCACGGTCAGGTCCCGCATGGGCTTGCGCCGGGCGAAATCCTCTGGAGACAAACCGCCGATCTCGGTGATCCGGTCCATCATGAACCCGTTGCGCGCCTTCTGGAGTGTGCCGGTGACCCGGGCGCCCTCGACCAGCTTGTAGCGGCCGGCGAGCTTGCCTGGAATCGTGACGATCGTCTTGCCCGGACGGAAGGAATTCTGCGGGTCGCGCAGGACGAAGCCGGACTTTTTGTCCTTCTTGAGGACGCCGGTGATTGTGTCGGACATGAAGAGGGATCTCCGTGGATGAGAGTCGATCTGGTCTGGTCGTGAATAAACAGATTGGGGTGGTCAGAAGGAAACTATAACCGAGAGTCGGTCAATCGTCCAGGTTCGGCTTCTCGCCGCGTCGCTTCTTGACGGCGCCGCGTCGCTTCTTGTCATCGATGCGCCTCCGTCTGGACGAGGCCGTGGGCCGGGTGCGTCGACGCGGCTTGGGCCTGTGCGTGGCCTTGACGATCAGGGCGACCAGGCGATCGATCGCGTCCTGGCGGTTGCGTTCCTGGGTGCGGAAGCGGCGGGCGTCTATGATGATCACGCCGTCGAGGGTGGCGCGATTACCCGCCAGGCGAATCAGGCGCTCGCGCACCTCGTTGGGCAGCGACGGCGATCCGGCCGCGTCGAAACGCATTTGGACCGCCGTCGACACCTTGTTCACGTTCTGGCCGCCCGGGCCCGACGCGCGCACGAAATCGAAGACGAGTTCGTCGTCGCGCAGTGCGATGGCATCGGTCACCGGTATCATCCTAGGCCTCGAACCCCATGTACTTCTCGGCCGGCACGTTGCAGATCGGGCAGCGCTCGGTCGGCTCGCCGTAGACGGTGTGCCCGCAGACGGGGCAGACCGACACCTTGGTCACGTCGATGTCCTTGCCGGCATCCACCAGCTTCTTGGCTTCGCGGTACATGTCCTCGTGGATCTTCTCGGCTTCCAGAGCGAAGCGGATGCTGCGCTGGGCGCCCTTTTCCTCCTGCAACTCGGCCACGACCTGGTAGGCCGGGTACATCTCTTCGACCTCGAAGTTCTCGCCGCCGAAGGCCGCTTCAAGGTTGTCGGTCGTGTCGCCGATCCCGCCCAGCTCCTTCAGGTGGTTGATGGCATGGACCTGCTCCGCGTAGGCGATCGCCTTGAAGAGCAGCGCCACCTTTTCGTAGCCGTCCTTTTCGGCCTTGGCCGCGAACGCCAGGTACTTCATGTGGGCCTGGCTCTCGCCGGCGAACGCGTCCTTCAGATTCGTCTCGGTCATTGCGCGCATGATGGCCTCCTTGTGTGTCTGGATACTTCGCTTCCAAGATGTCCGAACGTCGGGGGCGGGTCAACCCCGGGCAATATCGCGTAACGTGTCGGCGCTGACGCCGCACCAGTCGCCGAACTCGCGGGGTTCGCGTGTGGCGATCTTGTCCGGCACATGATCGACCAGTCGATCCCACGTTGTCTGATCCAGTGATTCGATCAACGCGGAGAAGGCCTCGGCCGCGGCGTCCTTCGGCAGGTAACGCCGGTACATGGCGACCATGGTCTGCAGCATGGGCAGGTAGGGCTGCAGATCGGTGGTGGTGGATGCGGCCTCGGAATCGATCCAGGCCACCGGCACCTTGCGGATGGATCCGGCACGCCGAAGTTCGGTCCGCAGGAGCAGCTCGATGTCGAAGGCGAACTGCTTTTCGATCGTGTCGGCGCAGATCTCCCGTACCATGTCGGCGCGGAAGGCCTTGAACCCGCACTGGGTATCGACGATTTCGCGCAGGGGCGGGAAGAGGCGTTTCCACAGGTAGATGAAGAGCTTGCCGCGCACGTTGCGCGTGCCCTTCTTGATGGCCACCGACGTGGGCTCGCGTCGGGAGCCGATGGCCGCGTCGGCGCCGCCGGCCAGGATCTCGTGGATCAGGAGGCCGGCCTGTCCCAGGTGGGTCGACAGGTCGGCGTCGGTGAACAGCACGACGTGGCGGGGGTCAGGCTTGCGCGCTGCTTCCCACAGGCCGTAGAGGATCGAACCGCCTTTGCGGCTCTCGTCGGGGCTCGCGAGGGGACGGACCGCAGGGTGATCGACGCTGCAGGCATCGTTCAGAAAAAGGACGCGGCCATCCACATGGGAATCCTCGGCCAGGATCATATCTGCGATGCGTCCACTGCTTTCAGGACAGCCGTCGTCCACGATTGTCAGATCCCAGGCCGCCTGATCCAGCCCCTCGAAAAGCCACCGCAGCTGCCGGGCCTTCTCGCGCAGGAAATCCTCGCCGTGCGGATGCTCGGCGTGGGTGAGAATACGGGTATGCTCCTTGTATACGGCGAAGATAACCGACAGGCGGATCGGCCCGTCGATCTTGCGCAGCAGGGCACGCGATCGCGCCAACTTGACCGCCAGGTGGGCCATCAGGGGGATCTCGTTTTTACGGTTCGCCCAGTCCTTTTCGAGCTCCGCCAGATCGCGACTCTCGCCGGCGATCTCATCGGCCAGCCGGCCGACACGTGCGAGGTGTCGCGTGTCGGTCAGGTCGAGGTTCTGGGGCACATCGTTCAACAGTGTGGCGAGACGGTCAGCTTCCATGTCTGCATTCCTCCTGGCGGAGAGGATAATCGACACGAAATTTACCTGCAATACCGGAAGTTCCAGGTCTGTTGCATCAACACATGCCACAGTATAGATTTGAAAAAGGCTCAGTTGAATATCCTGGAGCCGGTCCGCCATCATTTCCCATTCCTGCAATGCGGCGCAACAGGGAGTGATACGGAGCCGGAGCGTGTAATCGCGCCGCGTTGAAACGGGAGCTCGGCCATGCCGAGGAACAACCCACCGCCCAACCCTCCGGCCGGACCCTCTCCCATGCGGATCGATGGTGGGCCCCAGCTGTCCCGGACGATTTTACACTTTGCCCATCACAGCCCCACTCGAGTGGATTTTCTGCGGGATGTCTCCGAGGCTCTCCTGCAGAACCTGGCCTGCGATGCCCTGAAGATCCGTCTGCATGAGGATGATCTCCAGTATTGCTGGCAGGCGGCCCGGCGACCCCAGAAGGACCACAAGTTGGTCCTCATGTCCTGGTGGGTTGACGAGCAGGGCAACGTCATACCGTCCCTGCGCGACAACTCGGACCTGGAGCGAATGTGCACGGATGTGGCTCGCCAGACCTACGACTCCGACAAGCCCTTCTTTACACGTAACGGGAGTTTCTGGACCGGCGATGCCTGGGAGTCCTTTCTCCTCGATCGTCATGACGATTCGCGGAAGGCCGAGGACAAGCTCTGTATCGGCGGCCACTACCGCTCGCTCGGAATCATCAGGTTCATGATCAACGAAAAGAGCACGGGTCTCCTGCACATCATGAACGAGCAGCCCCATCGATTCACGGAGAGCGACATCGAGTTTTGCGAGGAAATCGCCCAGACCCTCGGGTTGGCCGCCGCCGACAGGTTCGCACAGTCCGCCCTGCGGGAGAGGCTCAAGGAACTGACCTGTCTCTACGGCATCGCCCAGGTGATAGAGGATCCGGGCATCACGGTCGGTCAGGCGCTTCACCGTATCGTCGAGCTGTTGCCGCCATCCTGGCAATATTCGGAAATAGCCGCGGCCAAGATCACCCTCGACCAAGAGTCATGTTCGTCGCGTGGGCTTCGGCCCGCCAAGTACACGCAATCCGCGAACATCGTCGTCAAGGGGACGATACGCGGGCAGGTCGAGGTCATCTACCTCGAGGAAAGACCCGAGTTGGTGCTGGGGGCTTTTCTTCCCGAGGAGGAGAAGCTGATCAAGGCGGTGGCGCGGGAAATCGCCTTGTTCGTGGAGCGCAGGGAAGCGGAAGAGGAAAAAAAGCGGCTCGGTGAACAGTTGATTCATGCGGACCGCCTGGCCACGATCGGGCAACTCGCCGCCGGTGTTGCGCACGAGCTGAACGAACCGTTGGCCAGCATTCTCGGCTTCGGCCAGCTCGCCGCCAAGCATCAGGACCTGCCGGAACAGGCGAAGCAGGACCTGGAAAAGATCGTGAACGCGGCGCTCTATGCCAGGGAAGTGATCAAGAACCTGATGGTCTT
>DAOVZQ010000348.1 GCA_030635025.1 bacterium | reverse complement strand
CATGGGCTCAACCCTTGCCAGAATCGGGCCCGTCGTCCCCCAACACCGAATCCACGGCGTTCCAGGCGATCACGTAACCGAGGATCACCTGGGACAGGTAGTGCTTGCGGTCGTTGAGACGCGACCAGCCGGTGGGCAGACTGGCGATGTAGGCGGCCAGCCTGGCCGGTGCTCCGCCCGCGCGTCGGGCGGCCACGATCCAGGGAATCGCCGCCATGAAGGTGTGGCCCGAGGCCGAGTTGTCGTCAGCCATGGGACGCCAATGCGAATTCGCTGCCGCGTCCGTGGGCCGCGACGCGCCGGCGACCCGTTGGATGGTCCACAGGCCCGGCAACCCGACGACCATGGCCTCGAAGGCGCTACGTCCCCAGCGCGTGAGGGCGTTGCTGCCCGCCCAGGCGTCGGTCATGGCGAAGACGGCCCAGTAGAAGAACCAGTAACGCTCGCCGCCCTCGCGGAAGACATGGGCGACGCGGTCGGTTTCCGGAGAGCGAACATCGTCGCGATGCCAGGCGTCGACCGCTTCGTCGACGCGCGTGTTGGCCATGGCGGCCGCCGCGACCGAGGCTATCCCCAGGCGCAGGAATCCACGCCGTCCATAGCAGCGACGATAATGTTGACCGGTACGGGAGAAGGGTTGCGGACCGCGTCTGCCCGAACGGATCGCGCCACCGAACGTGACCAGGGCCAAGGCGATCAGGATCAGCGTCACGGGAATCACCACGCCACCTCTCGATCGTCGATCAGGCCGGCTACGATCTCGGCCAGCGCCGGCGATGAGGTCAGCCCCGGCGAGTCGATCCCCACCAGGTTGATCAGTCCCTCGAGATCGCCTGTTTCGCGGCGCACCTGGAAGTCTGCGAAGGGTTCGTCCGTGTCGATCTTGGGACGCAGGCCGCTGAAGGCGGGCTCGAGATCCTCGGACTCCAGAAAGGGCAGGAAACGGCGGGCGCCTGCGTGAAAGTCCGCGCCACGCGCCGGATCGACCGCGTAGTCCTCGACACGGTCGCCGGGTTCGAAATCGGGTCCCAGGCGGAGTTGGCCCTGCAGGTCGAGACAAACATGGACGCCGAGAGTGTCGGTGCCGGCCGGTGGCACAGGATAGACCAGCCGCGAGACCCGGCCGGCATGACGGGGTGCGACTGAGAAGTAGTTGCCCTTGACCCAGCGTTGTGTCGCGTCGGGGTCGTCCAGACCCGCCATGACCGCCACCGTATCGGCATGCAGCCCCGCACAGTTGACGACCCGACGGCTGTTGTGGACCCAGCCCTCGTCGTCACCGCGATCGACGGTCACCCGCCAACCACCGTCGGCGGGCTCGAGTCCAGTGACTGTGGCGCCGGTGAGAACCTGGGCGCCGCGTTCTGTTGCGAGCTCTGCATAGGCCCGGGTCGCCCCCTCGCCGTCGAGGATACCCGTGGCCGGCGACATCAAGGCGGCCGAAGCCTCGACCTCGGGCTCCAGACGTCTCAACTCGGATCGTCCGATCAATGTGAGTCCTTCGACGTCGTTGGCCTCTCCACGATCGCGCAAGGTCGTCAGGGCGGATTCCTCGTCGGGGTCCACGGCCACGATCAACTTGCCGCATTCGTTGTAGCCGACACCCGATTCTTTGCAGAACGCCTTGAGCATCCGTCGTCCCCGCACGCAGCATCGCGCTTTCAGGGTGCCGGTCGGGTAGTACATGCCGCCGTGGACCACCTCGCTGTTGCGCGACGTCACCCCCATGGCCAAGCGGGGTTCGCGCTCCAACAAGACCACCTTGTGGCCTGCGCCGGCCACGGCCGCCGCCGTGGCGCACCCCACGATGCCACCGCCGATGATGGTCACGTCGAGATCGATCACGCCGTTAGCGCTCCTTGGATAGGTACTCGTCGAACGTCATGGATTCGAAACTGCGAGACGACATGAAGCCCAGCACCGTCCGGAACTTGCGGGCGTCCACAAAACCGGGCAGCGGCGTCAGGGCGGAGCCGTCGCTCTCTAGGAACCACATGGTGGGCAGGCTCTCCACGCCGTATTTTTGGCCCAGGTCCCGTTGCTTCTGCGTGTCGACGGAGATGGGCACGAAATACTGCTCGATCAGACGGATCACGCCGGGATCGGTGAACGTCTCCTTGTCCATCTTCTTGCAGTACTTGCACCAGTCGGCGTGGAAGTCGATCAGGATCATTTTCTCGGATTCGGCAGCGACGGCCAGGCCCTCCTCGTACGAGAGCCAGGCGATGCTCTTATCGGCGGCCGAGACCGCCGTCGCAATGACGACGATCAGCGCCGTCAGTATGATAATCCGGGTCAGCGTCTTCATGATGTCTCCTCGTTCAGGACGGACCAGGGCCCGCCCACTGGTGTAGGCGCTTCGAAAACCATGGGCTTGCCGCCCACCGGATGGGCGCATTCCAGTCGCAAGGCGTGCAAGGCAACACTGCGATCGGACAGGGGTTCCGAGGCGCCGTATTTGACGTCGCCCACTATGGGACACCCCAGGGCCGACAGTTGCACGCGGATCTGGTGCCGTCGTCCGGTGATCGGATCGACCTGCAACACGCTGCGTGCGCCGTCGACAAGAATCTTGTAGATCAATCTCGATTCGCGCGACCCCTCGAACGACGACTGTTCGCAACGCGTGCGTCCCGAGGCGTCGGCGCGGGCGGCCAGGTGATGCACCAGCTCACCCTTGGATCGACTCGGCCGACCTTCGACGACCGCCAGGTACGTTTTACGCACCTTGCCGTCGCGAAACTGGGCCGACAACCGTGAGGCCGCCTTCGACGTGCGCGCCAGGAGCACCACGCCCGAGACCGGTCTATCCAGTCTGTGTACCAACCCCAGGTATACGTTACCGGGTTTTTCGTATTTCTCCTTGAGGTAGGCCTTGCACACGTCGGTGAGGGTTTCGTCGCCGGTGCGATCGCCCTGCACGAGCAGGCCGGCGGGCTTGGCGACCGCCAGCAAATGGTTGTCCTCATGGAGTATGTCGAGTATGCGTGGGCTCATGGTCCGCTCAAGGTAACAGAGCCGGTCCGTGGGGCAAAGGGATAGACGTGACAATCAGACCCTCAGTCGGTATTCTGATGCTCGTGAATTCACAGCGCGGCAACCCCACCACCTCGGCTGCGTACGAACGACATTGTACCCGCCCCACCCCCCTGAACCGAAGAGGTAGCCACCATGATGCGATCGTTGTTGCTCGTCTGCGCCGCCACATGCCTGTTGGCCGGCTGCGGCGAGACCGTTCCTGAAAGGGAGCCCATGACCTTCGAGTATCCCGCAGCCCACAAGGGCGATCAGGTCGACGACTATCACGGCACACAGGTGGCCGACCCCTACCGCTGGCTCGAGGATGTGGACAGCGACGAGACGAAAGCCTGGGTCGTGGCCCAGAACGAACTCACCTTCCCCTACCTCGAATCCATCCCGGTGCGCGACAAGATCAAGGACCGTCTGACCAAGCTCTGGGACTACCCCAAGTACGGCGCGCCGGTCCGCGAAGGAGAGCGCTACTTCTTCTCCAAGAACGACGGTCTGCAGAACCAGTCGGTGCTCTACGTGCAGGAAGGGATCGACGGCGAGCCCCGCGTGCTGCTCGACCCCAACACGCTCAGCGAGGACGGCACGATCGCCCTGGGTGGAAAAAAAATTAGCAACGACGGCAAGTTGATGGCCTGGGCCACCAACGTGAGCGGTTCCGACTGGCGCACCTGGTACGTGCGCAACGTCGACACCGGTGAGGACCTCGACGACAAGGTCGAGTGGAGCAAATTCTCCGGCGCGAGCTGGGACGAAAAGAACGAGGGCTTCTACTACAGCCGCTACGACGCACCCGAGGAAGGCGACGAATTCGAGAGCGCCAACTATTTCCAGAAGCTCTATTACCACAAGGTCGGCACGCCCCAGAGCGAGGACGTGCTGGT
>DAOVZQ010000284.1 GCA_030635025.1 bacterium | reverse complement strand
TCAAAACGTGTTGTCTTGCAAATGAGGAGGCCCGCACGAGTGCATTCTGCAAGACTGGGAATGTTGAAAATCCCTTGACTCCAAGTCAGTTATGAGAGACGATCAAGTCGATGACGCGCTTACGTTAGTGGGCGGCGGTCGTGGATCACACGGAAAGGGGTTCGAGATGACAAAGGCCGATATTGTAGAGGATATCGCCCAAAAAACCGGATTGACTAAGAAGGAAGTCGCCGAAACGGTTGATCTCTTCCTGGACAAGGTCAGCCAGCTTCTCGTGCAGGGGCGCCACCTGGAGATCCGCGGATTCGGGACTTTCAAGGTGAAGGAGCGCAAGGAGAGAATGGCCCGTAATCCCCGTACAGGGGAGGCCGTGCCCGTTCCCGCGCGCAGGGTCCCCATCTTCAAGGTCTCCAAGATGCTCAAGGACAAGGTCGCGGCGAGCAGTATTTGAAATACCCTTTCAATGAGCTCCGCCACGGATCTTGACGTCTGATTGGATTATACGCACCGGCCTATCCGTTACAGGCGGAGGGTCGGTGTCTTTGTAATTACCCAGTCACTTGGTTCCCTCTAAATAAAAGCCGAACAAGGAGATTGAGATCATGGAGTTCATGGATCTCAGGAGCGACACGATCACCCAGCCGGATGAGGGGATGCGTAGGGCCATGGCCGAAGCCCCCGTTGGTGACGATGTCTTCGGCGATGACCCCACCGTGAACCTGTTGCAGGAGCGGATGGCGGACCTGCTCGGCAAGGAAGCCGCCCTCTATCTGCCCAGTGGTACCATGGCCAACCAGACGGCCCTGCGGTCGTTGACCCACCGGGGCGACCAGGTCATTTGTGAGGATGGGGCCCATGTGTATCGTTACGAAGCGGGTGCACCCGCGGCGTTGTCCGGCCTGCTGTTGACCACCATCGAGGGTCGGGGCGGCGTACTCACATGGGACGATATCGAGCCCCACCTCAATCCCGACGACATTCATTTCGCCCCGCCGAGCCTGATCTGCATCGAGAACACACACAATCGCGCCGGCGGGCGTATTCAGCCCCAGGATGTTGTACGTGAAATCAGCCGGCACGCCCGCACGCGGGGTATGGCGATCCATCTGGACGGCGCCCGTCTCTGGAACGCCCACGTGGCCGGAGGGCTCGCCCTCTCGGAGTTGGCGGCTCCCGTCGATACCGTGAGCCTCTGTTTTTCCAAGGCCCTGGGCGCGCCTGTGGGATCGATCCTGGCCGGTCCCCGCAAAGTGATCGTCCGTGCGCACCGCGCGCGCAAACTTTTCGGCGGCGGATGGCGACAGGCCGGGATCCTGGCCGCGGCCTGCCTCTATGCCTTGGACCACAATCTGCCCAGACTGGCCGACGATCACCGACGCGCCAAACGCCTGGCGGAAGGTCTGGACAACTCGGCCGTCACACTGGATCATGCCGTGGAGACGAACATCGTCATCTACCGGACGACGGACGAGCAACAACTGCTCGACCATCTGTGCGACAAGGGTGTTCTCGGTGTCCCGTTCGGGCCCGGCCGCGTGCGCCTGATGCCGCACCTCATGGTCGACGACGACCAGATCGAACGGGTGCTGGACGCTCTCAACAGCTACGTGGAGGAAACCGCGTGAAGATCGTGATCGTCGGAGCCGGTGCCGTGGGCGACGACCTCGCCCGACGGGTGAGTCGGCGCGAGCGCGACGTGGTCGTCATAGAGCTGAACCACGAGATCGTTATACGGGCCCAGGAACATCTGGACTGCCGGGTGCTCGAAGGTAACGGCGTCAATCCGACCTTTCTCTCCGAAGTAGGTATGGCGGACTGCGACCTTTTCTGCGCCGTGACCAACAAGGACGAATCAAATATCATTGCCTGTCTCACTGCTCACCATATGGGCGCCAAGGTCAAGGTGGCCCGTGTGCGCTCGGGTGACTTCTACCGCTCCGGCCACCTAGTGTTCGACGGCATCGACATGGCCATCAACCCCGACATCGAGGCCGTGCGCTCCATTCGCGAAATCCTTTGGCAGCATGCCGCGACGGACGTCTACGAGTTCGCCGGCGGCCGTGTGCGCGTGGTCGGCGCCCGAGTCGGCGACGGAGCCTACGTTACCGGACGTTCCCTGGCGCAGATCGAGAAGCAGCTAGGCTCGCGCTGGGCCCTGGTCATAACGCTGGTACGGGACGGCGAGACGCTAATTCCCCACGGCGACACGGTCCTCCAGCCCGGAGATCAGGTATACGTGGCCGGCGCTCGCGGCGCCGTCGACAAGGCCCTGACCTACGTGACGACCCCGTCGGCCCAGCTGCAGAACGTGATGATCATCGGCGCCAACCACACGGGCCTTCAGTTGGCCCGCGACCTGGAGAGCCACGGCATCAACGTCAAGCTCATAGACAAAGATGAGGACAAGTGCGCAAGGGCGGCCGAGCAGCTCCACCACGTGCTGGTGCTCAACGCCGACGGCACCGATCTCGATCTGCTCAAGAGCGAGGGCGTGGGCGAGATGGACGGATTCGTCGCGGTGTCCCGCGACGAGGAGACCAACATCATGGCTTGTCTGCTGGCCCATTATCACGGCCCAGCCAAGACCATCTGCAAGGTGAACCGTCCCGACTACGTGCCCCTGCTGCCACTGCTGGGTATCGATGCGGCCATATCGCCCCGGCTCTCGACGTCCGACGCCATAGCCCGCTTCGTCAAGAGGGGGGCGGTGGTCAGCACGCACAGCCTGGGCTTCAGTGGGGCCGAGATCCTGCAGTTCCATCTGGAACCCGAACGTCGGTGCCTGGACACGCCCTTGTCCGGATTGGACTTTCCGCGCAATGCGGTGATCGGCGCCGTGCTGAAGCGGGGCCATGTGGTCACGCCGCGCGGCGACACGGTTTTGCAGTCGGGAGACGAGGTGGTGGTCTTCGCGTTGCCTGAGGGTGTCGCCGAGGTGGAAAAGTTCTTCACGGCGGGCAAGTAAATGAATAAACGCGGTGTCGGCCGGGTACTGGGTTTTCTGCTGTTGTTGACGGCAGGCGCCCAGCTGTTGCCGCTGATCGTTGATCTGATATACGGCGAGGGAGACTGGAGCGCCTTTCTCTTTACGGCCGTCTTCGGCGCCGTGGCCGGCTGGTGCCTCATGTTCCTGGGTCGTAATAATCAGGATCTTCGCCACCGTGAAGGCTTCGCCATCGTTACTCTGGGTTGGATCGCCGTCGGTCTGCTCGGCGCGTTGCCCTTCCTGATCACGGGCACCATTCCCGACGTTACCGATGCCGTCTTCGAGTCCATCTCCGGCTTCACCACGACCGGCTCGACCATCCTGACGGACATCGAGGGGGTGTGCCGTTCCCATCACGCAATCATCTTCTGGCGGTCCCTGATCCAGTGGCTCGGTGGTATGGGAATCGTTGTTCTGGCTCTGGCCATCCTGCCCCTGCTGGGCGTGGGCGGCATGCAGCTCTTCCAGGCGGAAGCGCCGGGACCGTCGCCCGACCGGCTCACCTCGCGCATCAGCGAGACGGCGCGCCTGCTGTGGGGCGTCTATCTGATCTTCACCCTGCTCGAAGCGTTGCTGCTCTACCTCGTCGGCGGCCTGCCGATATTCGACGCAGCCTGTCACGCCTTGACCACCATGGCCACCGGCGGCTTCTCCACACTCAACACCAGCGTCGGGGGCTTCAACTCGCCCGCGGTCGAGTGGATCATCACCGTGTTCATGTTCCTGGCGGGTGTCAATTTCAGCCTCCATTATCTGGCCATGACCGGTAGGATCAAGGCCTATGCGCGCGACGACGAGTTCCGTTTCTATGTGGGTGTGATGATTGCCGGGTCGGCCCTGGTCCTGCTCGCCTTGTTCATGGCCGACGCGGTCGAAACCGTTCCCGGGGCCATCCGTGACGCCGTTTTCCAGGTCGTGTCCATCGGCACCACGACGGGCTACGGCACGACCGACTATGTTCTGTGGCCGCCCCTGACCCACGCCGTGCTGTTGTTGCTGATGTGCACCGGCGGATGTGCCGGGTCCACCGGCGGTGGCATCAAGATGATGCGCGTCCTGCTGTTGCTGAAGCACGCGCACGTGGAAATGAAGAAGCTGCTGCACCCGCGTGCCGTCTATACACTGTGGTTCAACGAGCGCTCCCTGCCGGCTTCGCTGCCGACACGTGTGCTGGGTTTCTTTCAGCTCTTCATGCTGGTCTTCGTCTTTGGTGTCCTGATCCTGACGCTGGCCGGGCGTGACCTCGTAACCGCCGTGGGCGCCACGGCCGCAACGCTGGGCAACATCGGCCCCGGGCTCGGCGACGTCGGCCCGACCAGCAACTTTGCCTTTATGACCGGATTCGAAAAGTGGATACTGACCATGCTCATGCTTATCGGACGGCTCGAACTCTACACGGTCCTCGTGTTGTTCCTGCCGTCTACGTGGCGTAAGGTCTAGGAAGAAACATGACCACAGAATTCAATTGGGACTGGCTTGTCCCTCCAGCCGAAGCCGCC